>NZ_BAABFL010000298.1:0-3009 GCF_039540975.1 Kistimonas scapharcae | reverse complement strand
GAGAAATATCGGCCATGAAAGGGTTAATCGGGAGGTCAAATCCAATCGGTGGAAAGTGGACATTTTAAATCGGTGCTGACAAATATTTCGTAAATTCGATTATTTACATGGAATTGCATTCCAATATCTATCGTGCTTCTCTTCATGGTACTTTCCAATAAAGCTTGAATTACCAATCATTTCATCTGAAATATCTGTGAAGATAATTCTGTTGACGATTGCGGTATATATGTGTTTTAAAGATTCTTGGTATGTTATTTTGTGTTTTTTTGATAGTTGCATTTTTATTTTTTCTATTTGTATTTTTTTTGTGTTTGTTAGTGTTTTTAAAGTTTCGTATATCTCTGCTGGAATGGTTTTTCCTATTAGGCTTTTTAAGAATTTCATGTTTTTTAATGTTTTACCTCTCTCAATATAATCTCCTGTTACTATTACAAAATTGATGTTGTAGTGATAAAAGCACTGTTTTATCTCACGAAACTTGTTTATCTCGCACTGTGAGGCTGTATAGCCTTTAGGCTTAACTTCGTAAGCTGTAAGCTTATCTAGAATTAACTCTGCCATGAAGTCTGCACGGTATGAATGACCTTCCTGATAAAGATCATAGATTATTGGTTTAGGTTGTGAGATATAACTGCTTACCCTGTCATCAAACTCAAGAAAATAACAGAAGTTATGTTCATTTGGAGATATGCTCTTGACCATCGCCCCCATTTTTTTGCTTGAGAACTTAAATACATGACGACCTGGGGTAAAGTTAAAATCACCAACCCAAGTGTCGAGTATATGTGACATAGCCTTCTCCCATCTGCTAATCAGATTCTGATTTATAGATAAGGGAGAAGGTTACTGTCAAACATTACTAAAAACTATGACAAACTATACAGCCCAAGTGACAATCTTTACTTTACCAATCACCTCATGAAATCTCCACCAGATTACCCTTCGTCTCGAGCCAGGACTTACGATCCGAAGCTCGCTTCTTCGCCAGCATCATGTCCATGATCTGCCGGGTCATGAACATATCCTCGTTGGTCAGCTGTACCAGACGACGGGTGTCTTGGGACATGGTGGTCTCGCGCAGCTGCAGCGGATTCATTTCACCCAGCCCCTTGAAACGCTGCACGTTGATCTTGCCGCGTTTCTTCTCCGCCTTCAGGCGTTCCAGCACCCCTTCCTTTTCCGCATCATCCAGCGCGTAAAACACTTCTTTACCGATATCGATCCGGTACAGCGGCGGCATGGCCACGTAGATGTGTCCCTTGTCGACCAGCGGACGGAAATGCTGCAGGAACAGTGCGCAGAGCAGGGTGGCAATATGAAGGCCGTCGGAGTCCGCATCGGCGAGGATGCAGATCTTGCCATAGCGCAGGCCGCTGATGTCGTCTGAACCCGGGTCAACACCCAGTGCGACGGAAATGTCGTGTATCTCCTGGGAAGAGAGCACTTCGCTGGAATCCACTTCCCAGGTATTCAGGATCTTGCCGCGCAGGGGCATGATGGCCTGGTATTCCCGGTCGCGGGCCTGCTTGGCGGAACCGCCCGCCGAGTCCCCTTCCACCAGGAACAGTTCGGTGCGGGAAACGTCCTGGCTGGAGCAGTCTGCCAGCTTTCCGGGCAGTGCCGGACCCTGGGTGACTTTCTTACGCGCGACTTTTTTCGCCTTACGCATACGACGCTGGGCGTTGCTGATGCACAGTTCCGCCAGCAGTTCGGCCAGGTCGGTATGCTGGTTCAGCCAGAGGCTGAAGGCATCTTTCACGGCGCCAGAAACAAACGCGGCACATTCCCGGGAGGAGAGGCGTTCCTTGGTCTGGCCGGAGAACTGCGGATCAGCCAGCTTGGCGGAGAGCACGTAGCTGCACCGTTCCCAGATGTCGTCCGGCGAGAGCTTGACACCGCGTGGCAGCAGGCTGCGGTATTCGCAGAATTCCCGCATCGCTTCCAGCAGGCCGGTACGCAGGCCGTTGACGTGGGTGCCGCCCTGGGCGGTGGGGATCAGGTTGACGTAGGATTCGGTGGTCAGCTCGCCGCCTTCCGGCAGCCAGACGACGGCCCAGTCCACGGCTTCGGTTTCGCCGGTCAGGTTGCCGGTGAACGGGTGCAGGGGCAGCAGCTCATACCCCTCACAGGCGGCTTTCAGGTAATCGACCAGGCCGTCTTCGTAATGCCAGGTGGTGGTGTCACCCGCGATCAGATCCTTGAACTCAACCTTCAGGCCGGGGCAAAGCACTGCCTTGGCGCGCAGCACATGCTTGAGTTTGCTGACAGAAAACTTGGGGGAATCAAAATACTTGGCGTCCGGCCAGAAGCGAACCGTGGTGCCGGTGTTGCGCTTGCCGCAGGTGTCGATGATCTCCAGTTCGGAGCGTTTGTGGCCGTCGGCAAAACCAATGGTATACACCTGCCCGCCACGGCGGATGGTGATATCCAGCCGGGTGGAGAGCGCGTTCACAACGGAAACACCCACACCGTGCAGACCACCGGAGAACTGGTAGTTCTTGTTGGAGAACTTGCCGCCGGCATGCAGGCGGGTCAGGATCAGTTCAACACCGGAGACCTGGTGCAGCGGGTGAATGTCCACCGGCATGCCACGGCCGTTGTCGGTCACTTCCAGCGACTGGTCCGGATGCAGGATCACCGTGATCTCACTGGCGTGGCCGGCGAGCGCCTCATCGACACTGTTGTCGATGACTTCCTGGGCGAGGTGGTTGGGCCGGGTGGTGTCCGTATACATGCCCGGGCGCTTGCGCACCGGGTCAAGCCCGCTCAGAACCTCAATGGATTCCGCTGTGTAATCGTTACGCATGGTTTCCCTGTACCGAAGTCAAACCTGTAATGCCTGCCGACCGATAGGATGCGGGTCGGTTATTGCAAAATACCACAGTCTATCAAAAAGGGGAGCGAGGGGGTTATCCCTCCATCAGATCCTTAAATCCCGCTTAACCTTGGGAATGTGAGCAAGCTGGCCGTACTTTTGGCAACAGAGTACAGTTTTTGCACAAAACG
>NZ_BAABFL010000297.1:0-2961 GCF_039540975.1 Kistimonas scapharcae | reverse complement strand
TCCGAGACTGGCAAATATTATCGAATACGCCTCATGCTGGCTGCCATGTGGTCTGCACAGGAGTTTTTGAGTACTTACAAAAAATCGTATCCCATTGCTCAACTTCCCAATCTTCGACTATATGGCTTTTCGACTTCTTGTTGGCCTGTGAAAACTGGTCGGTTTCACCCGGATGCTCATATATTCCAAAAGTAATGGCCTGATTTTTCAGGCGCTTCATCATTGGCCTTGCTTTCTCTTTTGCAGCCAGAGCCATACTTTCTTTTAAGATTTCGTGGAGGTTAAGGTCCATTCCCCGTTCTTGTGACAGTCCATGAACCCTATAAAGCGTATACTCAAATGCTATTTCATACTGCTTCAGTGCCTGCTTATATTGACCAGCAAAGACATACCAGCGTGCTTTTTGCCACTCTAGAAAATGCCTTGTGATCCCTTTTTGATCATCTTCTGATAACTTTTGCTCACACTCCTCTATCAGTGCCCAGCTATCAGCTTTTGAGGTTGCACTTTTGGGAGTGGTTCTTCGGAGAGCAAGGGCTGTAGACATGAAGATTGGTTGCAGTTCAGTAAATTTCTCAGCAGCCACGAGGTTTGCCTTCGATAGAACCAGCCCAAGGTCAAACGGTCCTGACTTCAGGATTCCCACCTTAATGAGGTCTGGTAAATCATACTGCGAATATTTCTGGAAAAAGAACTGAAGGGTTCGTGCAACTGTCAGATGAATCTTAATACTGATTTTATCCGACGAGTTTGAAAACCCTTTTAGAAAGTCAGGGAACGACTCTACTTTTGGGGTCTCTATACCTTTTTTCCACCTAAGATACTGATCCTTCTTGGCTTTACCCTTTTCCTTATCCACTCGAGACAGAAATGTAGGGAAAGAGCTAATGTTATTTTCCAGCCATAAACAAGCTACTCCCATCACATTATTGTCATCTACAGTGCAGTAACTTATCGGGTTTGGACCACCAAAAAACTGGTGTACACAGACCAGAAATGATGCAGCCTGACGACAAAAAAAGTGCTCTGCTATCAAGGGGAGGGACTCATTTCTGGTCATGGCATCAAGAGCCACTGTGTTTACCAGTCTGATGTATTCAGTAATGAGATGATCTACAAACTGGCATAGTAAAGTAGAGAACTGCCGGTCTGTTTGCTCAATAAGCGGTTTATAAAAGAGGTCTTTAAGTAGCTTCTCTCTGAGTCGGTGATCGTAATCCCCGTCACGTGCCATCCGGTCAACATCAGGGTTTCTATTTTTTGTCCCTAAAGCAACTGCAAGTTCGCGATAGATTTCACCAATCGTTGGGTAAGGACGTTCAGGTACTTTAACAGACATTTGTTTGATACTCCTTTTCAATGGCTCTTATGTCACGCCTGAAATTCTGGAAAGCCCTTCTGTCACTGGGTGAACATGGTACCGTTAGCTTGGGGCCATGGGGGGATGTCAGTTTCCCATGCCGCTTACCTTTTTTAAATAACCATCCCTGGTGAACTTTTCTTGAGACCAGTGCGCCAATCTCTTTGCATCTGCTGAATTTACGCATCTTCAACATCCTTGAGAGCAGGTGCTTAAAGGCACCTGCTTAATCTATTTATTTATTTTTTGAGCCGGAGTTCTTGGCTGCTGCAGACTGCGCGCGAGAAGCAAAACCACCGCTGGCAACCTGGCCTCCGTTAGCTTTCGCTTCGCTGCTCTGAATGCGTGATGCAGCTTCTGGAGTCATCGGAGTAGCTGATTTGGATTTAGCCATGAGAAGGACCTCACATGTTATTACGCTCCCCACTGTGGGAAGCGTTTCCAGCCCCATAAAAGAGGCAACATGGAGATTAAAAAATCATCTTGTATATGGCTGCGGCGCGGGTGGTGAAAAAAAATTTAATTTTCTTAACAGTACTATTTGCATATTCTGGTTTAAATGAACGCACATTCTGGGAAGCGTGAACACCTTCACTTCCCTAAACATTGCTGACCTAGGCGGCCGTATCGTGTTTTCCGTCAGCTGATGGCCATGTCTGACCGTAGGCTGCCAAGGCAGGATCAGAGCAGATTATAGTGATCTTGCTGTCATGGCTGCTATCTTCACTTCGTTTCAGGCGGGTCAGGGCAGCATAAATCGCAGACAGGTTTTCGGTACCCTGAGCATTGCCTATATGCAATACAAGACAGTTGCTCTCCAGGCCTTTGAAACTGTGAATTGTGGTGGCCTTTACCATTTCCCGACCCAGATAAAAAGCGCACTTCTGCTTGCGGCTGGTCTCATGATCGTCATCTGTTTCAGAAATACTGTTATTAAACGTCCCGAATGTGTGAAGAACCTTGACACCAAGGCCCCCCAACTTTCTGACAACCTCCATGCCGATTTTCCGGCTCCCTGTCATAAAGACGATATCCGCGAATGCTCGCGTATGTCTGGATTTGTGTTGTATGTAAAAATGCACAATAGCATCGACACAGCACTGGACTTCTGCATCATGATTCTTGGGAACCTGCAGCCAGCACATAGATGTTGGCTGAAATGAGAGTTCAAGCTTCACCTGTTCAGGTAACAACAGGTTTATCCTGTTTTCTGCCGGAATAAATTGTTCGGTGAAGTCGACAATTTTGGGTAGCATATCTGCCGGAAGACGGTAGCTATATTTCACTTCTGTCCAGCCACCCTGAAAACCGGCTCCCTTCATGGCTTGATCTGTCCAGGACTGCTCACGCTGGTACAGGTTTTGTGTTTTGTCTGCCACTAAAACGATTTCACCCCCTGACTTGAGTGCCAAGGTCAAATTATTCCACCAGGCCAGGATGAAATCCTGACCTTCATCGACAAGAATGGCATCGTAAAATGGTGCTTTGGATTCTTCTTTCTTATAGATACTCTCTACGAGACCTTAACTCCCGCTTAACGATCTGAAGAAGTAAGGCTAAATTGAATGAAGAGAGCGTCCCCTGTGCTCTTCAGGCAAAAT
>NZ_BAABFL010000296.1:0-2939 GCF_039540975.1 Kistimonas scapharcae | reverse complement strand
CCATGACACGTCTCCTAACCCAAGGAAAACCAGTGTCGTAAGTTTAGACGGGAGAATGGCTTATGTTAGGTGGTAATCAGGATTCCCTTTGAGCAACGCAGGGTTCATAGACACCCCATGACCTTGATTTTCACTCTGACCATCCACAGTGGTCATATCTCTGCTGTAAGGATTAGTAGTGGGAAACAAAGTCATTGATGTCTGCATAGTTAAATCTCCCTTAAACTGAATCTTGATCTGATAGTTGTTATTAACGGGGTACTTTTGATTCCGGGCGATTGAGAATGTCTGATCTCTCAACGATTTCGAACAGTGTTATTCGTTGAAACATTTCCACTACTATAAATGTGACTGCAGGCACTGACTATTGCACTTTAGTCTTTAAGCAGGAACTTCGAGCATTGATTACTGTCTACTATTGCCATTTTAAATATCAAAAAGTCTATCTATTTCTAACAGATATAATTAGTCAATCTCAGCGAAAAATGTAATTCATTCAAATATCACACACCATTCCATATCGCTAAAAGTACTGGCGATGAATAGCTTGAGCCACATGACAATCAAACATATATCGCCCAATCATTTGACCATCCCAATAGAATAAAAATTCAAATATAAACATGTTAAAAACAAACCTATCGTTCAATACCCCATAAAGATACTTATCGCACCCATTAGGCCATTGATACCAGAGAACATGCGCTGAAAATTTGATACATCAGCAGCAAAGGCGATAAGATAAAAAGGTGACTGTAAAATTTGGCTTTATCAAAACAGAAGGAACACGTTCATTGATAAAGAACACTAAAACCAGAACGTCAAAAGCGCTTTTTTTTTCAGGGCTTTTCTCAATAGCCTTTGGCTATTTTATGTGTTTCCTGGCCACTGAAGATATTCCTGAAACACAGCACCTTAACAGCGCAGAAGGCACGTTACACTTCGTTAAAAAGGTGGACCACCAACGGTATGGCAGTGATGTAGTTAAGTTTGGCTTAACCGGTATTGACGAAGAGTTCCACTACAGTTCCAAATCCGGTGCTCTTGATAAGGTCTACGCAGCACTTGAGAACGCGGACAAACACTCAGTAACGGTGCTTTTTAATCCGGAAGATCCCCGCTCAGCCGCTTTCGATGACCGTGTTTTCTTCACGGTATATGCCTTAAGCGTCAACCAGCACAGTGTGCGCTCCTTTCTCGACGTCAGGGAGGCCTGGGAGTCAGATAACAGACTGGGGGACTGGGTAGGCTCGTCGTTTATCGTATTCGGCTTCTTTCTGCTTGTTGGAGCCTTTTTTTATCCATTATCGGATTTACCCAATAATGGGCGCAGATAAGAAGCCACCTTCAAACGCTTGAGTCAGTCGGATAGATCAACCATCACATAAAATTCCTGCATGGGTGACGTGTTTTTTACCTTCAGCGAATTCACACACGTTGAAACTGCACTATCTCTGCCTCTTTAAGGTAGGCTGCCGTTATCTCCCATCATCCAACGCCCCACCTATCGTATAAACAGTGCTACATAGCCTTAGCAACAAATGGCTTTACCACAGGCAAAGCCATTAAAACACCATGCTGGACAAAACGTAAAACTAACGACGTATAATCCGGATACTTTAGTTTCGACCCGCCATGACACCGCCATCGACGTTCCAGATCACGCCGGTCACCCAGCTGGCCTCATCGCCCAGCAGGAAATTAATTGTATTCGCGACATCGTCCGGTGTACCAATTCGCCCAATAGGATGGAATGCATCAAACGTCGCCAGAGTTTCATCCATTGCCGACGGGTCAATGAAAGCGTTATAAATCGGCGTTTTTACGACCGCCGGTGCAACCGCATTAACACGAATATTATGCTCGGCCAACTCCATGGCCATATGTTGTGTCAGTGCATGCAGACCCGCTTTGGCCATGGAATAAGCAGACGACGGCGTTGCTTTGATTGCCTGCTTTGCCCACATGGAACTGATGTGCACAATTGCACCACCGTCGTGCACCACCATGTTCTGTACAACGGTCTGGGTAATGAAAAATGTTGCCCTGTTCAGTTCCATATAGGCATCGTAGTCTTCCATGGTATGTGCCAGGAAGGCTGTCGGTTTGAAATAACCGGCAGCATTGACCAAGTAGCGGATATGACGCTTTTCCGATTTCAGCGTATCAATCACCGTGGAAACGTCACCGGGCTCGTACAGATTGGCCTGCAATGTTTCCACCTGACCATACGGCATCAAGGCATCACGGGCAGCCGACAGCTTGTCACGAGAGTTTCCCAGGATGATCGTTGGAATACCGCGCTGCATCAGTTGCCTTGCAGTCGCCAGCCCCATACCACTGGAACCGCCCACAATCAGTGCGACGCCCTGGCTTTGTGATACATGAACCGGTTGGACTGAGTCAGTCATAGCCATTCTCCTGGTTGAATGTTTTCATCAAGTGGACTCAGGGTATAAAAGCCAGTAGCCTCGCGAAAAGCAGGCACAAAACGGTGCAGTAGTTACTTTTTGGTATATCTTGATGAAAACACAGGAAAAATATTTTTCGCGAAAATCAGCGCCTGAGCGAAGCGCACGCATGGTTGAAACGATTTTTGGCTGTAAATGGTCGTTGACGGTTTATCAGCTATTGGCAAACGGGATTAATCGACCCGGTGAAATGGTACGCAGTGTGGAAGGGTTAACCACTAAAGTGCTGAATGAGTGCCTGAAGCGTAACGTCCAGTTCGGTATTCTGGAGCGTGTCACCTATAACGAAGTGCCACCGCGGGTGGAGTATACTGTAACGGCATTTGGCACCAAGTTTATTCGTATTCTGGATGAGCTTGAAAAACTCCAGAACGACATTGGGTGTGACGTAAGTACTCAAAAACCGGTACATAAGGCGATTTCACGTTCTGCCGCCTAAGCTCATCCCCATGTTCCCATTACCGCCTG
>NZ_BAABFL010000295.1:0-2868 GCF_039540975.1 Kistimonas scapharcae | reverse complement strand
GGAAAACCAGTGTCGTAAGTTTAGACGGGAGAATGGCTTATGTTAGGTGGTAATCAGGTAGAATAAAGCATTATCCCTAACCTAGGGAAATCTCTGCGCTATCTCAATACATACAGTTAGGCGAGTGAAATAATGATGCTATCCTTAACGAATTTTAGTTGTTGAGGCTTCAACCATGAAAAAAGGGCATCAGTACCGAATCACCATTGATCATGTTATGAATCCTGATGGTTCGACACCGGAAGACCAGAAGATTGAGTTTGAATTCACAAGTCACGACGAAATATTGAGCATCATAGAAAAACTGAAAAACAGACCGGATATTGGATCTGAGGCAGCAGCGCCTTTAGGTTTAGGCATCAAGCTTTTTGGTGGCGTCCTGCTACAAAATCGAAGCTCAGCGCTTTTTTCAGGGCTATTGCCTCATTTCTCTGAGTTCATGAAACAGTTTAAAAAATCGGGACAAGAGGCTTCATAATCTTGCCGTGTTTATATGGTGCCAATTTCATTTTTTGTTTAACGCCTGAGCAACGGCGCGCGGCTTACTGGGTTGCCTTGAGCTCCTTATTCGATGCCTTGTTTTTTCGTTCAACCTTGTCGATATCGTCTTCTGACAAGATGGCGCCCTGTTTTCGCAATTGGCGCTGAAGCACTCCAACATCAATCTGTCTTGGCGTGATACCCTCTCTGAGCGACAGTGCAGCGGCGGTTCCGGCTGCTTCACCCATACCAATGCAGGGCACCATGACGCGAATAGACCCAAGTGCGACATGCGTGCAGCTCACACAACGCCCGGCTGTGAGCAGATTATCGATTCCCTGAGGTACAAGGATTCGATAGGGGATATGGTATTTGAATCCGTTTGGTGGGTTCCAGACTGTAGGATCCATGCCAGGCCCATCAATACAGTGGATATCAACAAAGAATGATCCGTAACAGACGTTGTCCGCAAATTTACGCTGTGCTTTCACGTCGTCTTCGGTAAGGACGTAATCCCCCATTATACGACGCGACTCACGTATGCCGATCGTGTTCGGCGTGGAGACCATGTAACACTGCTCCATGCCGGGCACGTACTTCCGGTATACCTCGATCGTTTCATATGCCTGCTTACGGGCCTCAACAGTCGCTTTGGTGAGGTCTTCTGCTTTGGTCGAGTCAATGTAGATTACGTGAGTGAAGTTGACCCCCACCTGGTCGGGTCGAGTGGGTGTCCACCACCAGCCCATGATGATCTTCTGGAAAGGACGCATATCGCCGTTGCGTTGTGCCTCCTCCCAGATTTGTGTCATCTTGTAGTCGGTACGCCAGGCACTGGCTTTCTCCCAATCAACGCCGCCAATGGTGAACATGAGTGTGACCGGCTGACACTTTCCGTCCGATGAGCGGCCGACTTCATACGGGCAGCCGGCATGAAACGCAACGTCGCCATCCCCTGTGCAGTCGACTATACGCTTCGCAGAGATGATCTGTCGTCCATTCTTGTTCTGTACTACGGCGCCGACAACGCATCCGTCTTTCACTACCGTGTCGCTGAAGAAAGTGTGATACAGGAGTTCTGCTCCCGATTCCTCTGCCATCTGTTCAAGAAGCAGCTTCAGGCCTTCGACCTCGAACCAGATGCCGTGTGAGTTTCGGATGCCAAAACCTCCATTGACAACTCGTTCACCTATTTCATCCGCAATTCCACCCACAATCCTACGGCCGGTTCCGCTTTCATCGTATTTTGAGATGTGACCGTGACCACCAGCTGTAGCAACACCGCCAAGGCAGTTGAACTGTTCCACAACTAGTGTCACTGCACCACTGCGAGCGGCAGCCAAAGTCGCTCCGACGCCGGCAGGGCCGCCGCCAATCACGAGGACATCTACTTCACGAAATACCTCTAGGTTTATATTGCCATCGAGTATCATGTGTCTCTCGTCTCCTGCATCAAACGACTAGGTGTTGGGCACCGTAGGCGTCCCGCATGAGCGCCTTGTATTGTGGTTTTCATGGGATTCCAAGACTAAATTGAGAAACTCAACAGTAGACCAAAAATCCTGCCTGCTCTTTCCCCTCGGCGTAGCCGGGCGCGTTCAACGCCAATTTCAACCGCGCGCCGCCAGGCGCGTCGGGTGGAGGGGCGAAGCCCCGGAACGAACTGGAAATTTTTGTTATGTGGCGGTTACGGATTAGACTAACCACTGATAGATAGCAATACCACCAATGATTGGTATCGCTGATAAAATCAGGAATGTGCCAAGACAACCACTTTGTGCTTGGCTGTAACTTGCCTTTTGCTTAGGGTTATTTCTGATCCACTCACTATGACATTTGTTACAGAATAATCTTGTCATGCCCCGATTCCATGCAGCTATGGTTCGAGGATTAAATTTTTCTTTAGCTCTACACTTGGAACATGAAAAACTATCTTGTTTTGGCTTTTTATTACGGCCTAAAAGCAGAAAAGAAATTATTGCAGGAACAACGAAAGGCCATACTATTTCATAATTTTGTATTTCGTAGAATTTGTAGCCTGTGAATCCGACAGAACAAATAGCTACGACAATTAATAAGTAGTCAAAGATATTCTTTCTCGGCGGTTCTAATTTATTACTATTTTTCGTTGATGATGTAGGTATCCCTTCAATAGAAACTGATTTTGCTCTGGTTTTCCCGTTTTTATCTTTCCCTAGTTCAAAATCGACTTCATTTCCAACCTCTGGCCTCCGACTTCTTGTTTTGAGACTTGATATATGAAAAAAGATCTTGTTGTTTTTATTTGAAGCAGAAATAAATCCAAAACCTTTCCTGATTACCACTGTGGCTCAGCCAGCTTGAGAAGCCTTGCTGGCATGGGGCAGGTTCGCGCAGCCATGTAACCCA
>NZ_BAABFL010000294.1:0-2852 GCF_039540975.1 Kistimonas scapharcae | reverse complement strand
GGGTCATTGATTACTCACTGACCACCCCCTGTTTAAGTTGGAAATTTCAGAAGAGGCGACAACTATGCTGGCACAGGGGGATCTGCATCATGCCCATACCGGTTACCGGAAAACCCCGTAAGCACTTCTATGCGTCTGATCTGCGCGGGCTGGCCAGTCTGGCCACGGAGGCGACAACCGGCGTGACCCGCATCGTGGAAGGTGTGCATCAATCGGTTTGGCGAACACTGGGCGCGCCAAGTGGCCGTATGCCGGATATGACCCGTGGCCTGACCGGTGGTGTTTACCAAAGTGTTTACGGTATCACCCGCCTGGTTGGCGGGTGTGTGGACGCCGCGCTGGCAAAGCTCGAACCGTATCTGGATACGCCGGATGATACTCAGGAGGGCACGTTGCAACGGGATGCCGTGCTGGCCGCATTGAATGGCGTCATGGGCGATCGGCTGGTTGCTGGCCATCATCCCTTTGCCAGCCCCATGAGCCTGCGGTATCAGGGGATAATGCTGGAGAACCAGGTGATGCCGAAGGAGGCTGGCGTCACCGGTAAGATACTGCTGCTGGTACATGGCCTGTGCATGAATGATCAGCAGTGGCGTGTACCGCCTGGCGCTGATGGTGTAGATCAGGGAGAAGCCCTGGCGGCCGCTCTGGGCTATACCCCTGTCTACCTGCGATACAATTCCGGTTTACATACCTCGGTCAATGGCCGGGAGCTGTCGTCCAGGCTGGAGCAGCTGGTTGCCCATTGGCCTAAACCGATCGAAGAGCTGACGATCGTCGGATACAGTATGGGAGGACTGGTCGCACGCAGTGCCTGTTATTATGGGCAGCAGGCTGCCATGCGCTGGCCGGATCACCTGAAAAATATGGTATTCCTGGGCACGCCACATCACGGCGCGCCGCTTGAGAAGGTTGGCAACTGGCTGGGTGCCATTCTGGGTATAACACCCTACACAGCGCCATTTGCCAGACTTGTCCGGTTGCGCAGTGCCGGCATCACCGATCTGCGCCACGGCCATGTGCGTGATGAGGACTGGGAGGGGCGTGACCGTTTTCAGGGTAGTCACGATCCGCGAGAGGAAGTGTCGTTGCCGGAAGGGGTGGCTTGTCATTCCGTAGCGGCAACGACGGCGGCCAGGCGGAGTGTGTTGGTGGATCGCCTGATTGGAGATGGCCTGGTGCCTCTGCACAGTGCGTTAGGGATGTGTGACCGGGACGATAAATGCCTGACCTTTGATGCGGCGTCGCAGTTCACTGCCTACAGTACGAATCATATGGCGTTGCTGCATAGCGACGAAGTCAGCCAGCAGCTGGTGCGATGGTTGGCGCCGGAATAATGCTTTTTCGCTGGAGAGAGGCGATTTACGTGGTTCCAAAAGTGGCGCTTTGTATTGTGCATTTTTACCTATTGCTTGTCCGTCAATCTAGCCAAATTGTTAGACGAATGCTTGTAAAACCAAAGTAAAATCAAATGGTTAATAATATTGAAAGGATTTCGCACAATGAGTCACCCTATAACATCTAGTCAGGGGGCACAGAAAACGGACACAACGACAATGGCTATTGCCAATATAGCTGGTACTTCTGCGGATAGGCGTGCTGTAAGGCGTGTCGAAGGAAAGCCAGTCGTTGAAGAGACCTTGCAATCACAAGCTTCTTTTTCGTCCGGTTCCGGGAAAAAAAGAAAAATTTCAGCATCGAATCCACCTGAGGAGGTTACGCCAACGAAATCCAGAAAAATGATGGTAGAGCTGTCACTTAGAAATGACGATAACAACATGATTCAATTTAACCCTAAGGGAATAGCCTCTGATAGTCTTCTTGATCAGTTAAATGGCTTTGAGGGAATCCTGGATGATGAAGTAGAGCCCTGTGTCTTTATACGTGAAATTAACAACGAAATGGGTGATGTCGTTGCAAGGATAACGCTTAACGCAGATAGTGTTGAGCAATTAAAGCAAAATTTGCATACGGTGATTGAAATGCTGAATATTTTTTTGACTAAGCAAATACCAGCTTGAGGGTTATTTGGTGTGCAAAGTGTATATGCCGTTAGGTGGGTGACTGGGCTTATACATTGAATAAATGAGGCTGCTTAAAACGGATAAGTCTATACAATCTTGTTAATGGAGTACGAGCATGACGTCGGATTAACCGTTGTTTTTTAATTTCGAGGCGGTTTAAATATCAATTCTCAATAAGTCGATTGTTATAAATGGTACTTTTTTGGGCATGTTTTCTGTTGTTTGCCGTCTGCTAAAAGGAAGCTTGTGAAGGATAGTGATTAAGTGGAGCATGTAAAACTCTTCAATATACGAAGTCCCTCGCCCAGGGAAACTGTCACAGCTGGCAGACAACTGCTTCAATCTCCAGTCGTAACAACAGATGATAGGGTGGGGCAATGGGAAGGTTTCAGGGTTGTTGGGCAAGATCAAAATCCAGTCTTGCAAATTTCACCAAATATGTCGGGGTTACTGCAAGGGGGACGGTCGTCCAGCGAGCAAAGCCCACTCCATAATCCATCATGTGGCCACATTCCAGATAGTGGTAGGCACTATCGCCGAACTCGAGTTAGCGATGGTGACAGGAAGATTCTTGATGAACAATTTAAGGAAAATCCTTACCCTGATGCGCAGAGAAAAGAAGAATTGGCGCAGTGTACATGCCTCAATTTAAAACAATTAACAACGTGGTTCGCTAACAGGCGGGCTAAAGCAAAAAAAGAGTGCAATAAGAAAAGAGCCGAGGCTGCACCATTGTCATATGTTCAACACCCCCCTGTGCCAGCATAGTTGTCGCCTCTTCTGAAATTTCCAACTTAAACAGGGGGTGGTCAGTGAGTAATCAATGAC
>NZ_BAABFL010000293.1:0-2847 GCF_039540975.1 Kistimonas scapharcae | reverse complement strand
TGGCTAAAAAGAAAAAGTGTTGGTGGCGGTCAATTGCCCGCGAAGTCAATGATAGCAAGGCCTTTCATGATCTTTCCCTGGGGATGCAACGTGGGCAACCACAGCAGGGTTCTCGGTAGCTGTATAGTAACTTTGTCGTATATGGCGAACGATATAACCATAATTTTTTTCATTCTGCTATGGCACTAAAGTCACATATCCTGTTCTTAGAGGTGTTATTTGCGTTTTTTTACCGAAGGTACCGCTTTTCATAGCCCATGCTTGTGTTTAACACCTGTTCGCCGGTGTATCGTGATTAGTCATGGTTGTTTTTCAACCGCTCTGGTAGAGTGCGCGTCGATTTATATTGCTGAGGCATAGTCTCTTGTTTTCCGACTTCTCACTTGACCAGCGCCTGCTGAAAGCGCTGGAAGCCGCTGGCTGGGAACAGCCTACCGATGTTCAGGCCCGTACTATCCCGCTCGCCCTGACGGGTAAGGATCTGATGGTCAGCGCTGAAACTGGCAGTGGCAAAACCGGCGCATTTCTGCTGCCCCTGCTCAACCGTCTGCTGACTCCCGCGCCGAACACCGGCACCCGGGCCCTGATCCTGCTGCCAACCCGGGAACTGGCGCGTCAGGTGCACAACCAGTGCGAACTGCTGGCAACCGGTACCGGCATCAAGGCCGGGTTGATCACCGGCGGTGATGACTTCAAATACCAGGCCAGCCTGTTCCGCAAGAATCCGGAGATCATCGTTTCCACACCCGGGCGCCTGGTGGATCATGTGAAGCGCGGTACGACCGATTTCCGTGATCTGGAAGTGCTGGTGCTGGATGAAGCTGACCGGATGCTGGACATGGGCTTTAGTGAAGATGTACTGAAGATCGCTGCTGAATGCACCTTTGCAGAACGCCAGACCCTGCTCTTTTCTGCCACACTGCAAAAGACAGGGCTGAAGCGGATAATCGCTGATGTTCTGCGCGAACCGGAATCCATTCTGGTTAATCCTGAACGGGAACAGCACGGGAATATCCGCCAGCAGATGATTCTCGTCGATGACCTCACTTTCAAGGAAAAGCTTCTGGTCAAACTGCTGGAAACCGAGACCTATGATAAGGCGCTCGTTTTCACGAAAACGCGTGCCCAGGCTGCCAAACTGGAAGGGTTCCTGCGTTACAACAAGCTTCGCGCCGGGGTTCTGCATGGGGAAATAACCCAGGAGGAACGCAACCGGGCGATGGAACTGTTGCGCAATGGCCGTATCAATGTGCTGGTAGCGACCGACCTGGCGGCCCGCGGGCTGGATGTGCAGGGTATCGATCTGGTGGTCAACTTCGACGTGGCTCGCCGCGGTGATGACCATGTGCACCGGATTGGACGTACAGGTCGTGCCGGACAGCAGGGCCTGGCGGTTACCTTTGTCAGCGCGCTTGAGTGGAACCTGATGGCGAGTATTGAGCGCTATCTCAACATCCGCTTTGAACGTCGCAAGATCCCCGGTATGGAAGCCAGTTATAAGGGCCCGAAGAAAGTCAAGGCGTCTGGCAAGGCGGCCAGTCGGAAGAAGAAAAAACCGGCAGATAAGAAAGCAGCGGCGGAAAAAGGCAAACAGCGTCTGCGAGATAAAAAAGCAACCGGGCAGCGACGTAAAAAGCCTTCTGGTGATAGCGCCGCAGGGCAGAGCAAGGAAACCGGTTTCGAACCGTTCCGTATCAAGAAAAAGCCGGTAACAACAGAATAAACAGCGGATTTAACAGGCCATGGAAGGCGTTATTTTCGGTAGGTAGGCTGATACGCTTCAACCCGGAGCCATGAGAGCAGTACTTTGTCCCGCTCAAACGGGGTTTTCGCCAATATGGCAAGCACTGAAATAACAGTTCCCGACTGGGTGACTTGCCTTGAGCTAATTGCCGTATACGATGATTTTTGTATGCTAGATAATCAATATGCGCTGACGCTGGTTACTGTTTTATTTTGGAACGTGAGCATGCTGGAATACAGTATGACATACAGTTGAATTACAATGTGCCTGTTAGGCGTTGAGTTGTATCGCATCATGTTTATGTTTTGTGTTTCTATGGAATAATCGGTTGTTTTAGATTTCAGTATTTAACGGTTTTTGTTGTTTTCACTGACTTTTTGTTTTTTGTAATAAGGATTAGTCTTTCTCGGTATTGGATAAGATATTATAGGCTTCATATGTCAGTGGTTTCGCTTGAAATCTATTTGGTGAATATTATGGCTCAGGTTTTTGTTTATTTGCGTTGTTGAAAATCTTGGATTTTAAGAACATTAATCTGATATATGTTGTGAATATCAAATGAATAGTTTTCATGTAGGATGGAAGTTGTTTATTGTTGGTTTTTCTGGTGCCTATAGGGTAATAAGTACTACTACACATAAAGTAAAGCACTGCTAGTCAAATATTTGCAATTCTGCATTGGGCTCAGTTAGCTATTATTAACAGCTTATTTTTATTAACTGTCTTGTTATCAAATTTCTCGGTTTTGTCTTATATATTGGCTTTCTCTCCAATGGTTATCTTTTGGTTTGGGATGTCAATCTGTATTTAAGATTCATTAATATATGAATATAGAACTTAGTAGGGTGCCAAGCAGTCATTTTTTGCCAGTTGTAGAAGGCTCTTTTCTGAATCGAGGCCTGGTGCAGTAAATAGGCGTTGGGAACGACAGGCTCGTAGCGTGTCTCTTTCTTCTGCTGAGAATGTTGAGTTGGGTGAGATGACAGGTTCATTGCAACGGCTCAATGGGGCTATTGATACTAAGTAAGTACTCAAAAACCGGTACATAAGGCGATTTCACGTTCTGCCGCCTAAGCTCATCCCCATGTTCCCATTACCGCCTG
>NZ_BAABFL010000292.1:0-2846 GCF_039540975.1 Kistimonas scapharcae | reverse complement strand
GGCTTAATCCCGACAGATCTTCAGCTGATCAACTTAAGAAAGCGGCTTGAGTTGGGGCGACAACTATGTTGACAAACACCGTATCAAGGCTGGGTTACATGGCTGCGCGAACCTGCCCCATGCCAGCAAGGCTTCTCAAGCTGGCTGAGTTACAGTGGTAATCAGGAAGTTTTTTATAGAACAAAAAAATAACAAGTTTGCCATCAATTCAAACAAATAGTTTTTTCTAATGCTTAGTTACTAACTGCGTTTCCGCTTTATTCGCCATGGCTAAAAAACAAAGGTCATTTGATATGGAAGTATTAACATACCACAAGCCATGGCCCGATACTCCATAACATTATCCGCAGAATTCCTCGGAGCATCTTCAATTGTAAAACGCATATACTAAGCCAGATTCTTACCGCCAATCATTGTGCATTCTCAACAATAGACCCAGTCGCATCAACTTTAACTGATGGAGCATTACACTGCTGGACAGAAACATCAGGATCAGCCATTAACTCTCTGATGACACACCTGTCTCCCTGCATCTGATTCAGCGTAATCTCATGACTAAATTCTGTGATATTAGCAGCGCCATGCACTATGATCAGCTTCCGCTCCTCTCCCTTTTGCGCGTCCAAAAAATCCATCAAAATAGTTTTTGCCTTCACGCTACTACCATCTTCCTGCTTCACGCTCTCTTCAAGATGACTCCCTGGTACATGCATCATCTGACGACGTTTATAAATGCCCTTTTCCTTATCAAAATCTGAGAGCAAGACAAAAGAAGAACAGAAAGACATACCTTCCGTAAATAAATCATCACGACCACTCGCGCTTTTTAGCTCACCCATTTTAACCGTTACCAGCTGCCCCTTCTCGTTGATTGCGCTCTTGACCACTTTATGATGAAGCGTTGCGATGGCATCCAACAGCTTGACGAGTCTCTCCCTGATTTTTTTCCTATTAAAATTGTCCTTAAAAAACACCCTGACCTTTGAGTTATTCCATTTAATGTGGCACTTTCTTTTTCCAAGCCGGCGGCGTTTATTGATTCTACCTCTGTGTTTATGTGTCTGCCTGACAGGAGTATCACTCAACGTTTTGAGTTGCGCACCTATTTCAATCGGTTCATATATCGGATCAGCAGGCGAAGATGTTGATGATGATGCTAAACCAATAACAGTCTGGCCATCTTCATTTTTACCGTTGAAAACCTGGTATTCTGTCATCTCACCCGGTACTGTAGCGCTCTTTTTCTTATTACTCTCCGGAAATTCAAGCTCGGCATATTGAATATTATATTCGTTTAAGCGGGTGATCCCATTTTTACTTTCAGCCATCATAGTTTGAAAGTCTTTTCCAGCGATGTATCGATCTCCCCGCCCAAATGTTGGGGGACGTTTCACACGTCTCAGTGCATATTCTGAAGTACCAACACGACGCTTTGTAGCTCGACGAATGGGTTTTCGATTATAATTGAGCGGTTTAGGCGGAACAGCTGGGCGCATATTAGCTTTCATGAAAACCTCCATCATTTTGTGTTGTTATTTTTAATAACTAGATATTTTTAGATTTACACAATCTTATACAAGGGATAAAAGCGGGTCACCTAGACAAAAGCATCATGCTTAGACTTTAGTAGCACGAATCAATATCAAAAATAAAACAAATAGGGCACCCTTGTCCCCCTTAAATAGAACACCTGCCAAAATAGGCTCCCACATATTTAACCCTCCACAGTGGTGACCTACCGTTCTCTGGCCTCAGAATGTTCATACTCGGAGAAACCATGACCGGCTTCCCCGCAAACGCCCGATTGATCCCACTACTATCACTGCATGGCGTGGTGTGTTCGTCTGCTTTCCTCGGCTGCAGCGATCACCTGTTCTGTAAGAATTATGCTAATTGAAAGCAGCGGGTGTTGATCATTTGCGGATTAACGATATGGATCTCTTATTGGTTCGAGACCCATTGCGCCTGCTCATCCTGCGTCAGAAAACTCCAGACCAGTACACGACTGATTTTTTGTCCCTGCGCCATTTTGATGACCTGAATTTGTCTGGCACCTTGTTTTTTAAGCTGTCGCTTCAGTGGCTGAATGTTATCCCCCTTGGAGACCAGGCTGCTGAACCAGCAAACCTGCGTAGCAAATTCTGCACTTTCGCGAATCATCTGCTTTAAGAATCTAAGCTCTCCCCCTTCGCACCATAGCTCTGCCTTTTGTCCACCGAAGTTCAGCTTGGGTGATGCCGTGACACGTTGTTTACCCTGGTTAAGGTTTTTCCATTTCCGCGTACTGCCGGCATTTGCCTCAGCCATAGAGGCGTGGAATGGCGGATTACAAAGGGTGGCGTCGAAACGGTCCTGTGCTTTTATGATGCCCCTGAAAATACGACGACTATCCGATTGCTGCAGTACACTGATCCTGTTTTTCAAGCAGCTATTCGTACTGACAATTAGC
This sequence comes from Kistimonas scapharcae, assembly GCF_039540975.1. Lineage (NCBI taxonomy): Bacteria > Pseudomonadati > Pseudomonadota > Gammaproteobacteria > Oceanospirillales > Endozoicomonadaceae > Kistimonas > Kistimonas scapharcae. The sequence goes on along the minus strand of NZ_BAABFL010000292.1, from coordinate 397 downwards.
CGCGCGGTTTTCACCGAGACAGGGTCGATATCGCTGGCGGTGAATTGCCAGCCATAACATTGCGTACCAATAATCGGATAGATGCAGTTAGCCCCCGTACCAATATCCAGTACATTGATAGCGCTGCACGTCGGGGGGATAGAGTCGTGACGGTAATAGGAGGTTGCCAGCAGGTCGGCCAGGTAATGGATGTAATCTGCACGCCCGGGGATCGGCGGGCATAAATACCCGGCTGGAATCTGCCAGTGTGTCACCTGATAATAATGCGCCAGCAACGCCTTGTTCAGGCAGAGAACCGCCTGTTCATTGCTGAAATCGTAAGTACTCAAAAACTCCTGTGCAGACCACATGGCAGCCAGCATGAGGCGTATTCGATAATATTTGCCAGTCTCGGAAT
>NZ_BAABFL010000291.1:0-2834 GCF_039540975.1 Kistimonas scapharcae | reverse complement strand
TACGATAATCTGATTAGATTATCATCTCACACAGGTCATTTTGGATCGGTGAAAGGTGGACATTTTAAATCGGTGCTGACAACAGATTCCAGTGCGCCTGGGCTAACTGGTCAATCTCGGTTTGAATGCTGGCGATTTGGGCGTATGCCTGCTGAATTTGCTGATGGATTGCCAGCACCTGCTGCTGTTCTTCCGCAGAAGGTACAGGAATGGGCAGCGCCTTGATATCGGTAGTTTTCAGCACCGCCATGGTTGTGCCACTGGCCTGATCACGCAGGTATGTTTGCACCAGGGGCGACGACAGGTATCGGTAGAGGTACTCAGTCTTAACCTTTTCTTCGCTGTTGATTCGTATCACTTGAAATAACTGCCCGGCGACCCAGTTATCGCCACAATCATTACCCACAATCCCAACCTTACCCAGATTGCCTTTGATGGCCAGCAGAATATCTCCCGGCTGTAAGCGCTGCTGTTTTGCCCGATCTCTGGCCCGGCCCGATAACTGCAAACGTTTCTCTGGTGCGCTGATTTTGCCACTGGGTGAGATATCTTTCATCCCAACTTCCAGATACACGTCACCACGGGGCTCTTTATCTTCTTTAAGCAACTGGGCACGAATCAGTTGAGCGATACCAGACAGCTGGCGAGTATTGTCCAGGGATTTAATCCGTTGTGTTGCATCAGACAGCACGTAACGGCTGACCGAAAGATCATAACCCTGTTGTTTGATTTCAGTAGCATTGGCTCGAACACAATACTCACTCTGGGTGCGTTTGAGCACATCATGGGCAATGCGTTCCCATTGATGGACAATTCTGCGCAGAGGCCTGCCCTCAGAGCGTGCCAGTTCCTCATTATCCGCATTGTAAAAAAGTACTGGATCCTTGGGGTTCCTGTTCATATCAAAAACCAGCACGCAGGTTGCTATTGCCGTAGTAGAGAATATGGCACCTGGCAGCTGTATAACAGCTTCAAGTATGCCGGAAGAAACGACTCTTTCCCGGAAGTAGCCATCAGCGCCACTGCGGAATAAAAGCCCCATTGGAACCAGGGCTACCATTCGGCCGGAGCACTGGGCAAGACCATGTTCCAGTGTCATAACATCACTCTGGAGTGAATCGGACTGGAAGCGGTTGTAGGGATCAACAACAGAATTCAGCTTTTGTCCAAAGGGTGGCGCCATCAGGATATGAGAGAACTTCCTGAGCTGGTTATCTTCAGTGATGTTTGATGGAGAACTGATCGGGTCTGTTTTTTGCAGCGTAATCCCCTGCAGAAGCGCTATGGCTGCGGCATATTGAGAGACATTTCCTGATTCATAAATGACTTCATCGGCCTTTTGTGACGCCTCCACTGCAAGCTGCACGGACAGGGAAAATGGGGAGTATACGGTTTCAGCATGCTTATCTTCCATCGCCAATGAAACCATTAAATTAACGATCTCATCAGGTATGAAATATAGGCCATCATTTTTCCTGGAAGATAAGTCAGTCAGACTTTGTAGCCAAAGCCAATGGGTGGACCTTTGTTCTGGTGATACCTCTTTGATAAAGTTGATGACTTCCGAGCTGGAGAGTTCTAAGGGCAGCCGGGATTTTGTGAAATGAGTTGCGTAGTCTGGCAGTGCTTCAGCGGCTGCTTCATAGGCCTGTCGCAGTGAGAGCTTTCCATTGATCACATCTTCCACAGCACTGAAGTTTAATTCTGGCCGATTGACCGGGATATAACAAAAGGCAACCAGCAGACTGATTTCGCTAATTGCGTCTTCAATAGAGCCTTTCTTTCGAAGGCTATCCATTAGTTTCGATAAAATATGTTGGAAGCTAATAAAATACCCTTGCTTTCACTGCGGCGGAAGCTGTCCACCCGATAAGTTGTGATGTCACAACCAGCGTCTTCAACCAATACCAGTCCTCCTTTGTCCCGAACCTTGAGCAGGTCTTTTCGGAGCCGATCCATTTTCTGAACCAGAAGGTCGATATGGCCTTTATCCAGAACCTGTTTATCTCCATTAGGAACGCCAAAGTCCCTGACGATCTGGAGCATGCGCTCCGTGATGCCTCTTTGATTCATTCTCTGATGTAGATGTCTTGTTCTGGCCATTGTCTGTCACCGTTTTTATTTTGTGTATATGAAATATAGCATGCATAAATCATTTACGCAAGTAATAATATAAATACTACATTAGTATTTATATTAGGCTTCTGGAAAATGACCATGCTGAAACCAGCAAAAAGTATTTGAAAATGGAATAAAGGCTATATAAAACAGATAGTTATGTATTTATTGCAAGGCGCCGTATGTTCGCTTTTGAGGGATGCTTGTGTTGCTTGAAAAGTGCCTGCCAAAGGCGTCAAGCAAGCTGATTTACACAGAAAGGGGGATAGTTCTTGAAGGATACTATCCCGGTGGGGGTTGTTATTCTGGCTAATATTGCCTTTGTTTTCTGCCAAGAACCGATAAAGCTCTTCTGGCGTTGAACTTTCTGGCTATCATCCAGCAGTCAATGGGGTATGAACCATCTTGATATGTTCTGTATGGATTGCCACCTTTTTCCAGCATGAGCTGTACCAGTTCTGGTTCGTCCAGTTGAACAGCCAGCATCAAAGGGGTATATCCAACTACCGGGCTGTTATGGACGGCATTTGGGTTTGCTTCCTTCTTTATAAGTAACTTTGCTATTGCCAACAGGTTATTACGGTTTAGCCTGGACTTTTTCTGCTGTACGAAGAACTTCAGCATTTTCTCCTCTATTAGGGGCTGTTGACGTTTCATTGAAAGCCTTGAACCAAGCCTGAAAATCCGCAGTATGTTGCTACCGCTCATGCTTTCAT
>NZ_BAABFL010000290.1:0-2817 GCF_039540975.1 Kistimonas scapharcae | reverse complement strand
GCTTAATCCCGACAGATCTTCAGCTGATCAACTTAAGAAAGCGGCTTGAGTTGGGGCGACAACTATGTTGACAAACACCGGGATCGTCAACCTTTATTTGGTTATTATTGTCTTTGCTAAAGACAATCGTAGTCCCCTCATCCAGCACCTGTGTACCAGGCACAATCAATGTTGGCGCATCATTAAAAGGAGTGACAGTGATATTTACCGTATCGCTGATTTCCGCACTACCACCGGTTCCTGAATTCCCCATATCATTGACGGTCACCGTCAAGATAGCAGAACCATTGAAATCTCTGGCACCCTTGTACTTCAGACCGGACAGCGCTGCGTTAATGTCTGCCTGACTGCCTTCAAGGGTAATTGTTTTTCCGCCGTTTTTACCCTCAGTAATCAGTTTTTTATCTGACAGGATCAGTTTACCCGTATCAACACTCAGGGTGACCTTGATGGTTTTATCGAACGCATCCACATCACTGATACTGATAGAACCGTTAAATGCATAATTCTTATCTTCTCTGACAGTAATATCACTCGGCAGCATCAGTGTGGGCGGATCATTAATGGTGGATAACAGAATCTCAATCGTCTTATTGACGACATTGTTATTCTGGTTAATGGATTCACCGCTCTCATTGAACGAGCCACCATTGGCCGATTGCGGATCAACCAGATCACCCTGTACATCGTAAATACGGTCATCAACCGACACCTTCAGTTCGAGCACCGTATCCTTGTCGGCCCCGTCGCCGGTATCTTCCAGCACCAATTGCAGGCTATCGAGTGCTGCCTGAATCTCTGCCTGGGTGCCGCGAAGGGTAATGGTCGAAGACTGGTCACTACCACCGACGACCAGGGAGCTGAACCCAGCACCAAGCGCAAAATAGCCTTCGTCATACAGTGTATCGCTGCCCTTTTCCGTCAGTTCCAGAATGATGGTCAGTTGATCCTCCTCACCCGCTGAAATCTCGGCAAGATCTGAATCCACGACAGTGATCGTGCCATTACCGAGATCAATGGTGCTATTGCCACTGCCATCTACCCGATCCGGCGCCTGAATCCCGGCCGTATCATTCGCGGGTGTAATATCAATGGCAAAGCTGGAGACCGGTGTTTCCGCTACACCATCGCTGACGATGAAACTGAAACTATCGCTATGGTTCTCTGAGCCATCATGTTGATACGTCAATCGGCCACTGTCGATATCGGCCTGAGTAAATGTCGAGCCGACCCCCAAGGCTTTACCATTAAGGTAAAGGGTGCCGTTATCAACATTGTCAGTGATGAGGTACTGGCGCTGGATGGCATTATTATCTGAATCAATGGCTCTCAGATCATCGCCAGAAATGACAGCCATTCCTCCTTCATTAACAGCGTTACCGTTATCAACGGTTAAACCATTATTGACAGCGGTGACATCGTTACCGGACTGATCCTTACCCTGAACGGGGGCATCACCGGAAGCACCCGGCACCAACGGTGCATCATTGAAAGCGGCAATAGCGATCGCAACAACGGCCGTATTACTGACATTGTCAGCGGCAGGTTCAGAGAGGTTGGTCTGCACATCAAAGGGGGAACCGGGTGCAGCAAGATCATCCCTTACTTTGAAGCTGAAACCATCAGAGAGATTGGACGGTTGATCCCCCCCTTCATGGACATACCGTAAGCCACTGTCATTGCCATCCGCAGGCGTTAACAGTATCTCCTGACTGAACCACTGGTCTGACTGTACCGCTTCCCAACTATCTCCATCCCAGTATTGCAGGCTACCATTGTCTGGCAGGTCGGTAACCTGGAACCAAAGGGTATCCTCGTTACCTTCTCCGTCATCACCGGCAACATTATCCAGGCTGCCATCCGGATCACGCATGCCAATATGCTCTGGCGTGATCGCAGCAATACCATCGGTAGAGTCCGTTTTCTCGACAACAATCAGACTACCGCCAGTGGCGCCGGTTATATCATTAACCGGTTTTGCAGAGAGCGATACTGTGCCCTCTACGCGGTTCTCACCGCCAACACTGACGGAGTAACTAAACGAGCTGTCATGATCTTCACCGCCATCATGTTCAAAACGAATATTACCGGCATCAATATCTGCCTGCGTGAACTGGCCGTAGAACTTGATTGGCTCCCAGTTACCATCAACCAGCTGCTGCAGTTCTCCGTTTGGTGGAAGACTGGTCACGGTATAAACGATTTCATCCGGCGGTATTACTCTATCACCGGCACCACTGCCCGGATCGGTCTGCAAGACGTCACTACCAATGGAAACTGTTCCACCCTCCTGCAACGGTTCATTATTACCGCCGCCGTTGTCACCGCCTTCATTGCCCCCGTTGTCACCACCATTACCACCACCATTACCACCACCGTCACCACCATTACCACCACCGTCACCGCCGGAACCACCACCGTCTACTGGCGGCGGTGGCGGAGGTATCACACCGTCCTCATCACCCGGGTCACCACCGCCCGAGCCATCATCATCACGATTAATGGTGATTGAAAAGCGAAGATCTGTTGCAATAACACCGGCATCATCCCGAATGGCACCTTCCTGACCGGCATCAGGCCATGGACTCAGGGAGGAATCATGTACACTGAAAACAAATCCATCAGCGGTAGCGCCATCCGCAGCAGACGAAGGCAACAGGAAAAGGATCTGTTTGTTATTAATCTGTTCCTGGGTGAAGCGGGCACCGACATCCAGTGTTTGCCAAGCGCCGTCTATATACCTTAAATCCCGCTTAACCTTGGGAATGTGAGCAAGCTGGCCGTACTTTTGGCAACAGAGTACAGTTTTTGCACAAA
>NZ_BAABFL010000289.1:0-2764 GCF_039540975.1 Kistimonas scapharcae | reverse complement strand
GTCGCAACGGCGTACTCAAAAGCGGTAGATGCAAATGATCAGGCGTCAGATGCTTTGTATCAGGCGAATCTGGCTGATGCTGCTGCGGCTACAGCGCAGTCAACAGCGAACTCAAAAGAAGGTACCTTGCTTGCAGACCAGAAGCGCAGGATTCATGTCTCAACAGTCGAGCCGGGTGCCGGTGACTGGGCGAATGGCGATCTCTGGGTAATCTACGAATGAGTATTATGTTTAATCTGGCGGGTTCAGCCAAGGATGTTGCTGGACTTAGGGTTAATGTTGGTGGGCAGGCGAAAGAGGCCAGCAAGGTATTGTTGAATGTTGGTGGAGTTGCTAAGGAGATTTATACCTCTGTTCGTTATTTGTCATTGGGGGAAGGAGGCACAGTAAATCTTCAGACATGGCTTAACGGGCAAGGCTACACCTCTGGTGAGATAGATATAACAGTGACTGGCAACAGGATCGCTGATACATACAGTGTTTATGCTATCAGTACCGGCGACTTAACAGCTTTTAGAAAGGTAAGGTTAAATATTGCGGCAGGGGTGCATGTCTTAGGTAGAGGTGGTAATGGTGGTAGACAAGCCTCGGATGGTACTCGCGGCGGCGATGCTTTTGTTGTTGATAGTACAGCGGCAGGGAAACTTATCGTCTCAAACCAAGGAGTAATTGCTGGCGGTGGTGGCGGCGGTGGCGGCGGTGCAACTGCCACAGGGTCAACAACTGCGTATGGGGGTAGCGGCGGTGGGGGGCGACCGTATGGTGTGGGAGGAGCAGCCACTGGTTCTGGGAGTACTGGGGGGAAACCAGGTGGTTCAGGATCGCTAACGTCGTCTGGTGGCGGTGGTGCAGGAGGGAACGTATCGGGACTTGCCTACGCTGGTGCAGGAGCCTCCGGAGGTGGCCTTGGGGCTAATGGTGGTACTGGGGGTGCAAAAACAGGACATAGCGGTTGGGGGTCAACTCGTCGTGGTTTAGGTGGCGCTGCCGGTAAAGCTGTTGTGGGGGATGCAAACATTATCTGGGAAAACCTCGGCACCATTTATGGGGCCAGAACTTAACGTATAAAACATGATGTATAGCAGTATGTTTTCGCATAGGAGATTACTGCTATGGCTATCAAAACGAATGTCGGGGGGAGTAAAAAAGAAGTAACGGGGTTAAGGGTCAATGTTGGGGGACAGGCGAAAGAAGTCAGCAAGGTACTGTTGAATGTTGGTGGTGTTGCGAAGGAGGTTTATACAGCAATTAACTATATATCTGTCGTAACTGTTGGCTTCTCCAGTCCGGCATACGGTTATTCAGGGTTCCCTGCTTTTGGTTCTATGGCTCCCGCTTCTGTCCCAACAAATAAAGGAAACAAAACAGTAAGCAGCCTTTATTATCATACAACAAATAACCTTACATACGTCAATATCAATGGCTCCGGTAGTACCAAATTAACAATGCAAATAGAAGGTATAACAAGTACCTCAACTTCCAACATGACGGATTGGTTTACGTTCCCAGGAAATCCATTCGGTATTCCGACAAGCGGTACTTTTGGGGTAGTGTCTCTATTCCTTCACTAACCAGCATTGGGGACCACGAAAGCCGAGGGATATTTTATACGTCTCCGTGACACGCTTTACCCATACCTGTAAAATATTAGCATGGCTATTATTCAGGTTTTCGCAGGATGCGCTTCACAAACGACGTTTCACTTGGACAGGTAATACAGGCATTAAGTCCGATCTTAACCGGCGCTGCCATTATGCTCTACGCCTCCGCGTATTTCCTCGGTGACGTGGAGAACACCAAGAAGGATGTCGTTGAGAACCGTGAGGCCATAGCCAAGGAAGAACTGGAGCGGAAGCGGGAGGACGAGCGGCTTGAAGCCGCTTTTAAAAGCAGAACGGGAGAGGTTAAACAGCAGATTAAAGACCTTGAGGAGCGAATCAGAATCCCCCTCAAGGATATGCAGGACGACATCAAGTTTCTGGTCAGGGAAAAGATCAAAAATGGAAGCAAAACATCTTCTGACTGAGGTCATTGTACCGACCCTCAAGCACCTCGAACTCGATACGCCTGCCGCACGTCGTTTGCTGCTGGGTACCGCTGCCCAGGAATCACACATGGGACGCTGGCTCAAGCAGATCAAGGGTCCTGCACTCGGCATTTATCAGATGGAACCGGCCACCCACGATGACATCTGGAACCACTACCTCAAGCATCGCCCCCAGTTAGCCGCCAAGGTCGAAAAGCTGTTATGCCCCGGCTTCAACCGGCATGAGCAGTTGAAATGGAACCTGGCCTATGCCACTGCCATGGCACGTATTCATTATTTCCGTGTGCCTTATGCGCTGCCGAAACACCACGACATCGCAGGACTGGCGACCTACTGGAAGAATTTCTACAACTCGGCCCTCGGCAAAGGAACTACCGAGGAATTTGAACACAACTACGGAAGGTTCGTGCTATGAGTATCCCACACGCTTTACTGGCGGGTTTGAAATACGCCATCACCAGCATTATCACCAAGATCACGACAGGGCCGATGCTCCGTTGGTTCCTGCTGTACGCCGCTGAACTGATCGTCAAGTCAACCAAGACGCCTCACGACGATGTGTTGTTCAAGAAGGTGAAGGAAGCGGTTGATGGCACAGCTCAAGATTGAGTCGTTTGCCGGTATCGCCCCCAAGGTGTCGCCCAAGAAACTGGGTGATGCCATGGCGGTTGAGGCACACAATGTCCGCCTCGACCGTGGCCGTCTTGATCCACTGAA
>NZ_BAABFL010000288.1:0-2708 GCF_039540975.1 Kistimonas scapharcae | reverse complement strand
GCTTAATCCCGACAGATCTTCAGCTGATCAACTTAAGAAAGCGGCTTGAGTTGGGGCGACAACTATGTTGACAAACACCGATAGTTTGCTCTAATGGGGTTGATATTTCGAAGTTTACCTATGAATTCGCTCCATGTCGTAAAGAACTCGTATTCATAGGGAATATGTTTTCTGCACAAAATTTTGATGCTGCAATATGGTTTTCTAAAAATGTTTTACCTTTGTTTAGAAAGTATGGAAACTATACTTTTAAAGTAATTGGAAAGATTAAACCTGATGACAAACAAAGGTTAGAAAAGTTTAAAGGTACAATCGTTACTGGAGCAGTAGATGATGTTGTTGTTCATGCCCGAGGTGCTATAGCAGGCATCTGCTCTGTTAGATTAGCTGCAGGTGTTCAGAATAAAATATTGGAATATATGGCACTTGGATTGCCAACAGTTTCATCATCAATGGGGCATGAGGGCCTTGATGCTAAAGCAGGGGTTGAAATACTTATTGCCAATACACCAGAAGAATATGTAGAGCAAATCTTAAGGCTTGAGAAAGATAAGGAATTTGCGCAGTCAATATCTGAAAAAGCACTTGTTTATGTTAATGATCATCATTCATGGTCAGGAAAGCTTAAGCCTGTTTTAGATGCTGTTCATGAAATCGTGAAGTGATTTAACTATGTTTCTTAAAAAACACATCATTCCGGTCATTATGTCAGGTGGCTCCGGCAGTCGTCTCTGGCCTCAGTCTCGCGCCCAGTATCCTAAGCAATTCCTGCCGTTGGTGAATGAACGCACCATGTTGCAGAACACTATCGTTCGGTTGGATGGCTTGACGGGTACTGCCAAACCGCTACTGATTGCTAACGAAGATCATCGCTTCCTGGTAGCGGAACAACTTCGGCAGTTGGGGAGAGAGGCGGAGGCCATCATCCTTGAACCGGTTGGTCGCAATACGGCCCCAGCGGTTGCGCTGGCTGCGCTCAAAGCCTTGGCCAGTGGTCATGAAGAATCCGTGTTGCTTGTACTCGCCGCTGACCATGTTATTCAGAATGAAGAAGCCTTTCACCGTGCCGTTGAAGCGGCAATGCCTGCTGCTCGTGATGGTAAGCTGGTGACGTTTGGCATTGTGCCGTCCCATCCCGAAACGGGTTATGGCTACATCAAAAGCCGTAGAACGTCAGAAGGCTCGCTGTCACCGCTTCCCGTAGAGCAGTTTGTTGAAAAACCGGATTCTGCTACGGCAGAACAGTACCTCGCTTCAGGTGATTATTTCTGGAACTCCGGGATGTTTATGTTTAAGGCGTCTCGATTCCTGGAGGAATTGAAACAGTTCCGGCGAGATATCCTGTCTGCCTGCGAACAGGCCATTGCGGTAGAGCACCCGGATATGGATTTTGTTCGCCTTAATGAAGCGGCCTTCAAAGCCTGCCCGGATGACTCCATCGACTACGCCGTGATGGAAAAAACGCAGGATGCGGTTGTCATTCCGCTGGATGCCGGTTGGTCTGATGTCGGCTCCTGGTCATCACTCTGGGATATTGCTGACAAGGATGCTCAGGGTAATGCCGTGCAGGGTGACGCCATGTTGCACGATACCCGTAATACGTATGTGCGCAGCGAGAAAAAGCTGATCGCGACTGTTGGCGTAGAAGACCTTGTGATCACTGAAAGCGACGATGCGATTCTTGTCGCAAGTAAGAGCAGGGTGCAGGACGTCAAGAAAATCGTTGAACGCATTAAGGCGGAAGGGCGTACGGAGGCGAAACTTCACCGCAAGGTTTATCGCCCCTGGGGCAGTTATGATTCCATTGATGCCGGTGAGCGATACCAGGTCAAACGCATTACGGTGAAGCCTGGCGCACAGCTTTCTCTGCAGAAACATTACCATCGTGCAGAGCACTGGATCGTGGTAAAGGGAACTGCGCTGGTGACCAATGGTGACCAGGAAATTCTGCTGACGGAGAATCAATCCACCTATATACCGATTGGTGTTGTTCACCGGTTGGAAAACCCCGGAAAGTTTGATCTGGAACTGATCGAGGTCCAGAGCGGTGCCTATCTCGGGGAGGATGATATCGTCCGGTTTGAGGATACTTACGGGCGCACTTGATGAGCATGTTCAGAATCTGTGTTCATAGCTGAATAGCGGGGATTGGTGGGGTTATAGATTTCAAGCCCCACCGCTGATGAATGCGGTAGTAATATAATTTTTATGAAAAAAATATTTATTGTTTTATCTTTGTTATTAGCTGTTAGTTTGTCAGGCTGTACTCTTAATAAACCTTTGCCTGTTGAGGATATGACATTTGGCGGGGTCAAGTTCTATCCTATTTATGAAAGTCAAGGATTGGGCTTCTATAAATGTAGCCATTTTAGTGAGATAGCTAAAAGCAATATCCTTTGTATGAATGCAAAGGATTATTTTGTAATGAAGTTCTATGATGGGCTACAGCTAACACGCGAAGACTTACGTTTAGAGAATGTTAGGGTTGGCAGGGAGTCCTTTGAAAAAGATCTATTAAAGAAAGGTTATCAAAAAGATAGTGGAGACTATTCTGGCTTTGTTACTTTTTTAAACCAAAAAACAGATCATGCTGTCGTTTATAAAGATGAAAGCGACACAGGTTACTTTTGTAAGTACTCAAAAACCGGTACATAAGGCGATTTCACGTTCTGCCGCCTAAGCTCATCCCCATGTTCCCATTACCGCCT
>NZ_BAABFL010000287.1:0-2693 GCF_039540975.1 Kistimonas scapharcae | reverse complement strand
CTAAAGCGAAACTTTGTCAGTGTCGTAGCTCTGGCTTGTGCTTTTGTCTGGTTACCAATGTGAAACGTCAACAGCTCCTAGAGGCATCAAGAATCTTTTTTAATTTGCGCTGACATATGCGCGTCAATCACATCAATTGCCACTGTGGTACGATGTACGCCAACCCCGCGCTTTTCAGGATCAGGCAATGTCATGATTGAGCCGATCAACTGTCCTTTGATTGCTAGCCCGGCTTTCTTCCTGCCACTGGGCGATACTGGATCCCCTTTTATCCTGATATTTTGAATGCTGTCTTTCGCGAGATTCACCCGTGCTTCACCCAGTTTATTCAATGTTCTCCATGACAATCCGGCAGAATTGACCGTAATCACGCCACCCAAACGCTCAGGCGCATACCGCCCCTGTACCGCCGTGTAGGCAAACGATGCCAGCCCGCCCGCCAGCGAGTGGCCTGCTGTCAGCATCACCGAATCCTTTAATGGCGGATGGCCTAACAGGAGATCAAATACTGCGGCCGCACTTCTGTACATGGGCGAATCCATGCCTAACCATTGGGTAATATCCGTTTTAATGGTGCTGCTACGGCCTGTTACGCGTTTTGATCCGGGCTCTGTGCCCGCAAAAATAACGACGATCGCCTCACCTTTGCGAACCAACATGGCTTTCGCATTGTCTGGCGCATGAATCAGCCCCGTGGCTTCGTCGTATAGCATCTGCAGCTCGACTGGCAACTCTTCCTGTTTCAGCAGAGTACAGCCGGGGGGCAAGCAGATCTCTTCAAAATCCGGGTCAAAGCCCTGATAAGCGGCATCACACAGCAAGACGTGGTTAGCAATATTTTCCTGCTCGGCTCGGTTCAGTTTCAAAAAATCCGTCAGCCCTTTTACCTCTGACACAGGGGAGTGCTGGACACGCTTTTTTTCACCGGCCTCAATCGAATTGAGAACAATATCGCCTCGCTGCCTGATCAACCTCTTGCCCAGGGAAATGGCCTTTTTGACGTTTTTATCCAGATGCGTTTCTGATGTGGATTCTAACCGGTTTAACCCCTGCATCCTCCCTTCGATAAAGACCTCCCGCTTCAACTGTCGTTCAAAGCGATCTGTCCCAGAGGATCCATTGGCTCTCCCCAAAACCCTACTGACGACCGCTTTAGTGTTGTTTAACAGTCTTAATTGGGCAGCCTGCACCTTTTTCTGCGCAACTTTACGAACACTCAGGGTTTTCTGTGAAACAGGTACGCTGCTCTCGGCATCTGCCTGGCAAGCCTGCTGAACGATCGGCATGCCATCCATTTTTGATACACTAACCCCGTTGCGAGTTGCCTTACTCTCATTTGGAATAACAACGGACTCTATGCCGCCACGGGGTAATATCGGACCGTTATCACCAACTTTCCCACTCATGCTTCCGCTAGCTCAAAGTCCCTTTGATGTTTTAATTTTAGCAGGAAGGGGCTTATAACCTTTGGTTCGAGGGAGGTGGGCATAACCCGGCATCTGGATAAAAAATCCCCATCGGCCAGCACCCGCCCCAGGAGTACGCGCCCATTATTGCGCTCCCGATGAGACCAGTGCCAACCTACCAGAAGACAGCCGGTATCACGCCGTAATCGCTACAACGCCTCCATAAACTGTCGGCTGATAACCGTTGAGGCATTCTGGAACACCTCACTCACCCGGGCAGGGTCCTGCAGATAGACGTTCATGTCATACCCGAGGGTATTCTGTGAGTTGAGCGGGGTAATATCGGCATACTGCTGCCAGAGAATGCGGCCTTCGCTGTCGGTCAGCGTGCCTTTGACGCCCAGAAGAGGATAGAGGGTGTGACTGAAGCCCTGTGTCTGTCCCAGGCCATAGAGCCGGATCTCAAAGCTAAACACGCCCGTGTTGGCGGCCTCGCGTTCGACAAGGTTGAAGGTGCCACTGGCCTGCAACTGTTGCCGGAAGGCCTTGGTAAAAATCGCACCGATGTCGCTGGCCTTCATCGTGTTTTCGATCCGGACGCGGCTGTTCTGCCCCGCCTGCCCCACAGCTGCGCCCACCAATCCTCCCAGGGCAAATTCTGCTGACTCGTAGGGTCCGTTATAAAACACATCAGGCGTGACGGTCACCGATGGAGAAACCATCACCTCAGCTACCGATTGTCGCGCCGTATCGCTTAAGGGAATGGTTTTTACATTGGAGCACCCGCCTAACAGCAGGGTAAAAAAAGTCAGGCCGAAGATCGCCTTTTTTAAACCAGTCATAGCCTAGTTTCCATGGTTGACGTAGACAGATACTGCACTTCACGAAGAGACGTTCAGTGGAAATACATTGGCAAGAGATTCATCACACAAAATGCCGGAGAATCCCTTCTCACCCCATAACTAACGGGTATTTCCGATAATTTCAACCGAATGCAATAACATCGCTGGCTCTACAAGCATCTGAGATCTACTTGATTTGAAAAAAAGGACAACATTCCATCTCAGGATCATAGGATATGAGGAAGTAGATACTGGATAAGCCATCGGAACTAGGCGGCGCATAATCCTGCAAGTAGTCAGATACTGTCTCTTTATCCAACAATGGCTCATCCGTAAAAATGACCAGGGCATAGCCCGCCGGATCACGGCAAGATCATGAAGCCCCTTGCCCCGCAAGGACTTCAGCCAGAAACGCTGTGCTTCGTGAAGCTTTCTTCTGCTTTCT
>NZ_BAABFL010000286.1:0-2538 GCF_039540975.1 Kistimonas scapharcae | reverse complement strand
GCTGGGTTACATGGCTGCGCGAACCTGCCCCATGCCAGCAAGGCTTCTCAAGCTGGCTGAGCCACAGTGGTAATCAGGAAATTAAATGTAAAGCCGACCCCGAACTTTATGGAGATCTTCCAGAGAGGATAAGTAATACACTCTACAAGTTAGGTCTTAAAGATGATAGTGGGTATCGCTCACAATTATTTCAAGATTTTGAAAATAATCTGATTTCAGAAATCCGTACTGATGAATTCTATGTAAATAGTTTTGTTGATAAGATTGCTCACAATATGAAAAAGAATAACTATTTTTTACATGCAATAGCAGGCGTCATGCAACATTCTGACCTAGACGCAATTAATGAGCACGAAGAGTATATTGCGCAGAATATGTCTGACTGGCTTGCATTGGCCATAACGGTGGATGCATTGACAGAGGCTCAGGCAAAGGATATTGATTTTTTAGAAGCTTGCATGAATACATGGGATGATGATCGAAGGCAGCAGGGCGGGCTGTTAAGATCGTTAGGCTTCAGTGCGACAGTCAAACTCTTATCTGTAGACAAACCTGTTAAAGATGGGATGCGTTACAGGCGTAATGGTCAACTTGACCGAAGTTTTACCCGCAATATGCTGCCATTTAATATTATAGAAGCTGTCATTTACGATATTGCTCAAGGGAATTTTGATAATGCCGCAGCTGGCTTGGTGTTGGCTAAAAATCACCCAGGCAAATACTCTGATGCCAGTGCTGAGCTTCTCAGTGACTCCACAGTCAAAATTAAGGTTCCGTGCCCAGAGCACTGGGCGGATCTATACAATACTTGGAATATGGCTTTCGTTTCAGATTTTAATTCTATGCCATATTTTACCTCTATTTTAATTGTCCCATCCGTGAGTGGTTATCGAGAATGGTCTTGTGAAGAATACATGGCTCGTCGGGCATATTTATTAAGAAGTATGCTCAAGTACTTTTCTAATTTAGATGAGTCAAAAAGAAGTCACGCTTCTCCGGTTGCCTCTATTACGCGCCAGTGGGGAAGGGTCAACAAAGCATCTGCACGACATTATGAGAGCCTTATATATCGAACGTATCATGACAGAAATGAAGTGAGGGTTCCTCCCCCTGTGATTGCGGGGAGTTAAAAATGTATGATTGTCATCGATAACTGCTTTTAAAAAGAGTATTTTTCTATTTAACCCTCTGGTAGATGAACTGAAACCCCATCTTTTTACTTTTGCACTTTTCTATGCAGATGTATGCATGCTAGTCATGTATTAAATGATAAACTTTCATTTTGCTCATGCCCTTTATATAAATAAACTTTCGTCTTTTCGTTGAAAAGCGTTGCTTTGAGGGCAGGTATGTTTAAGGCTCTTCTTCTTGATCAGGTGGATAACGTTACCCGTGTATCTATTGAAGACATTGATGATATTCAATTGGCATCAGGTAATGTTGTCGTTGATATCGACTATTCATCGTTGAACTACAAAGACGGTCTGGCGATTACGGGTAAAGGTAAAATTATCCGTAATTTCCCTATGGTTCCAGGTATTGATTTTTCCGGGCGCGTTGCCGAGTCATCTGACAGCCGTTTCAAAACAGGAGATTCTGTTGTTTTGACGGGCTGGGGTGTCGGTGAAACGCATTGGGGTGGTATGGCTGAAAAAGCCTGCGTCAATGCTGACTGGCTAGTGCCTCTGCCGGATAACCTTGATGCAAAAAAAACCATGATGATCGGGACGGCTGGCTTAACCGCCATGCTATGTGTGGATGTATTAATTGAGGCTGGTGTGGCACCCGAACAGGGCGAGATACTGGTTACCGGTGCCAGTGGTGGCGTAGGTTCGGTGGCAGTGACCCTGCTGGCGCAGCTGGGCTATCAGGTTGTCGTACTGTCTGGTCGATCAGAAGAAAATCGGGCGCTGCTGACCCGGTTAGGTGCTTCACGCATCATTGATCGCTCCGCTTTTGAAGAACCCGCCAAACCATTGGAAAAGCAATGCTGGGCGGGGGCTGTCGATACAGTCGGCAGTCATGTCCTCGCAAAACTGCTGGCTCAGATGCAGTATGGCGGTGCGGTCAGTGCTTGCGGCCTTGCCGGAGGGTTTGATTTGCCGACGACGGTTATGCCTTTTATTTTGCGAGGCGTAAAGCTTCTGGGTGTTGATTCTGTTATGTGCCCAATCCAAAAACGTCAGAAAGCCTGGACTCGTTTGAGTGAATTGCTGCCTGATAGCTTTTACCAGCAGGCTTGTCGGGAGATTGAGTTAAAAGATGTGCCTGCTTATGCGGAAGCAATTACTCAAGGCAAAGTCACCGGTCGTGTCGTCATTAAGCTTTAATACTGATTTTTCTTACTAATGCGTACGTTTAGGCCAGTTTAGACTGGCCTTTTTTCATCTCTTTATTTTCAAATGAAACCCATCTCGTGAATCCGTTTTGCGATTAAATGTCCACATTCCTCTTTTAGCCTTAAATCCCGCTTAACCTTGGGAATGTGAGCAAGCTGGCCGTACTTTTGGCAACAGAGTACAGTTTTTGCACAAAACG
>NZ_BAABFL010000285.1:0-2506 GCF_039540975.1 Kistimonas scapharcae | reverse complement strand
GTCAGTTTCATGCTGGATAATAGTGAATTAATGATTTGTCATTCACTGCATTTCTTTAAAGTCACTTGCTCGCAGGTTTCTTAACCGGTAACAATTCTCGAAACACACAAAATCACCTTCAATTCGAAGCAGAGAGATTACTAGGCAATAAGTTCCTGTCAAACAGTGATAGCATCAGTAAACCAAACACCTATGTCATCATTGCTAAGGAAGATAACCGGTTTACGATACTCATCCAGAAATGGTAAACATAGTAAGATTGAAGACACGGTTGTCGGCAGGAGCGCAGCAACCCATGGCCTATATAAAAGTAATGCTGTTTTACCTGATCGGGTTGATCTGCGGGATCATCACCCTTGCCATGGCCGTTGATCAAACCGTCGGCTGGATGCCTCCCACCCTGTCTGGCCTGGTAACCTTTCTGTTTATCTATCTTGCCGGTCCGGCAACCTCTGACACTGCCTACGTGGCACCGAATGCCCATAAGGATGAAGAAGAGGCTGCACCGACAACCCTGCCTGCAACAGAAAAAACACCCCAGAACAGCGCACTGAGCACCAACGACTCAGGCCGCCTGATCTACCAGATCCCCCCTGTAGAGAAAACAGCCAACGGCTATCTGCTTAACCCTGGCACTACCTTTCAGCTAACCCTGGCAACCGAATCCAAAGAAATTGCCCAGGCGGTAAGAGAGCGAATTGATCATTACGAAAATGGTGAATGGCTGGAAAAGGCACCACTCGCACCGGTGCTTGCACGCTATCAGGTGCATTGCCTTGAAATTGACGCCTACATAAAAACGCACAAAAAACCGTTCAAGGATTCCCTCACTTCACTGATTGCCAACTCGCCAGAATGGGAGAATGCAAAAAAAAACGACAAAAACTACATGATGAGCGAATTTATCGACAAGGCTATACAGTCACTCCCCATCAGGCTCTCTTCCGACATTGCGCCCTTATTGCAGGATCTGCCCGATACCAAAGGCCTTGATGAGATGATTATCAACAGCCATGGTAAAGAGGCTCATGAAATCTATATGCCGTATGCCGCGCACATCGAAAAAATCATGCAGGTCAGTGACAATGACAAGCTGGTGATTCAGCATATGAAAAAACTGGTTAACGCCAACCTCTGCCTGCAGGGCGCAGATATTCCACAATCCGTCTTGCTGCAGCAACTCACCATGACCGATCTCTCCGAATTGATTGCGGACTGTAACATCCATGAAAAAGCCAAATCCAAGTCCGATGCGATCTCCCTGCTGGACGGCGCAAAAGGTGTTTCGGGCAAACTCGTTAATATGCTTCCCCTGAACGAACTCTACTACCTGATTCCACCAAAAGGCCTGACCAAAAAGGTCCGTGATTTACAGGTGTCCTGGCAATACTATGATGCGCTGGCCAAGTTGATGAAAGGCACTTATAGCGTTGCCAGAACCAATACCTTCCGGCTTATCACCGCGCCTGAAGGTGAGAAGCTTCGCTGGGAAGTCAAAAGCTGCGATGACTGCGCTGACTGTGAATCGCTGCAACTGATCTATGAACACAGCCCGCCGCAACCTCCATTGCACGTAGGCTGCCAGTGCCTGATTTTCTGGCATACGGCAGCAGAAGGGTGAAGCGTGATACCTTCTCCTGTACAGCCAGGCTGTCGCACTGCATCCGCACTACGTCACCTACAGAACAAATCCACCGACTGTACTGATGGCCTGACTAATTACCCTGAATACAAGACGCAGAGTTGAAACATTACTGCTCATCGGATGAATCATCCCTTCCCGCCGCAGGTAGGGGGCTGGGGAAAATAATGGGTACAGGAACTGGAACTGGAACTGGAATCAAAACAGGTACAGGAACAAGGATTGGCGCAGGAATGGGTATAGGAAGAACAAACGGCGACTGTCTGCTAAGAGGATTCGATTCCACCGTAACACGCCCTGCTGAAACGCTAACAGGATTTGAGGCAACGCCTTGCTCTGAAGCTGGCTGGCGTTCCACCTCCGCTTCTATTTTTAGACTATTTTCATAGCGCTTCACTACATTAGCAGGCACCCCAGTCTCCGCCTTTATTTCAGCCCATGTCTTACCTTGTTTTCGCAAATCTAATGCCAATTCTTTTTGTTCGATAGTATAGTGCGGCCTCGACACAGTCTCTTTATTTCCCCCTTTTTTGGATAACACTTGCTTCATTTTCACATCATATTCAAGCGAATGATAAAATTGCATAGTGTCGAGGCGCTCGCAGTAACCCGCAAGACTGGTTGTTAATGTTTTATCACTATTAGGATACTTGAGTGTCACACGGTATTGATTCAAATACTCCCGTAAAGTTTGTCCTCCTTCAAACGCCCAGTCCATCTTCCACTCAGGAATCCTGTCAAGCTTCCCCTGATAATATTTAAGAAAATCAACCGGCAACTGATTCCCTTAACTCCCGCTTAACGATCTGAAGAAGTAAGGCTAAATTGAATGAAGAGAGCGTCCCCTGTGCTCTTCAGGCAAAA
>NZ_BAABFL010000284.1:0-2487 GCF_039540975.1 Kistimonas scapharcae | reverse complement strand
TAACAGCCATAATCCAAAATGCATAGCCTAACCATGATCGTTGACTGTTATATATACGTAATCAACGGATCTGATTCATGACCAAATCATTAAGGACGCCATTCAAAATACAGGCAACAAACATCCATTCTTTATTCATGAAGAATGCGTAGATTATGTCAACGAGCAAAAAAAAGAAATAAAAAAATCACCTTTTAAAAAACTCACAATCCAATCACAAACAAACTACTATTTAGGGCTTGCACTCATGTATTTTTATACGGGCGACCAAGAAACATCTAGAATATTTATTGATAGATTATCCAAACTCAGCACAGAAACAGTTTCCAATCACGTCAGAGTTCTTGAGCTTTACTACAAGCTATCCACCATGAGGCCAAGCGAATTACATATCGAAGAAGTCGAGGAGCTATATGAATTGACATTAGCAACTGAATTTCCACCAAGCATTTGGTTTTTAGTAAAACTATCGCTCATCGCTGATAGCAAATACCTTATTTCTCCTTTTGCCACTATGCGCTTAATTGAAATAGCCCCACCACCCTTTGTTATGCTGACACTCCTACAATTTTTTGTTACAAGAAATGAAACGTTTCCGAATGACGATTTGGCAATCTTCCTAAAAGTAGAAAAAAATCTACATGAAATTGATGACAGTAAACGGATTATATGGCTATTCACCCGAGTACTCTGCCAAGAAAACCCATCACCCAGAACGATACTATCGAATTCAGGTGAAATCTCCTTTAGCACATATTCATTACTGTATAGCCAACTGATACTATGTCGCCGCTCACTTCGCGAACCTTCAACTATTGACCTAACGGATCCTACGGAACAACTAGCCCAAAGCATCACACAATTATTCCCCCGAGATGGCCGAGAGTTAATTATTACCGGGCTGGAAGAATGTATCGAAACATTCTCCTCCCCCTACCTAAAAGGAGCAGTCAATCTCATCATCGGATTTATGCTGAAATTTGGTTTTATTTTTGGAAGAGTCTCACCATTACGTTGTGCAAGTCATCTGGAACGAGCCGCAGGTCAAGGAACCTTTCCACTTCTGTATAAGGATGCAGGAGAACTTTACATGAGATTTGGGCTCTATCAACAGGCACTCCATTGTTTTGACCAGCTATTGCAACACGATCTCCCCTCAAAGACTCACTACTCAATAGAAAATCTCAAGGAAATATGCGAACTACAGATTCTTGGCGACGACACCGACGTAGAGGAGGAAGCAACGCCTGCAGAGATGACACTACCTACAACAGCTCCAGAAAAAGAGAGCGTTAAAAAATGTCAACCTGCCCAAGCCTCCACCAGTTTATTACCTCCCACTCACTCACCTGAAGCATTGGCGTCTAAACCCTTAGAAACAGAAACACTTGACACAAAAACAGAAAAACCATCAAAGAAGAAGAAAAAAAAGAAGAAAAAACACTCAGCGCCTGAAGTAAAGACGCTAACAGTGACACAACCGGCATCATTAATACCAGGCACGGCATCCAGTGAAGAATGCTGTAGTGCTATGGCTATGGCTACCGCCATGCCCCCTGAATCCGAAACCAGCTATGATCAAGGAACAGCCGCTACGGCTACACCTCTTGAGCACTCATTACGCATCAGTGAAAGTCATGCCTCAGCTTTGAAAAAAGATGTTGTTTCCTCTCCTATTACTACCAAGGCAAGTTCAGAGCAAATATATCAAAGAACTCCCTCAACAGATTTTACTCATCGTTTCTCTCCTCAAGGTGGCTGGATCCCAGATAAACATTCTCAAATACAAGCATTTTGCAGAGGAATCAGAAAACACAGAAAGCGATGTGACCTGGATCAAGAAAAAGACTGGATTCAGAAGTGGCTAGAACCAGGGAAACCCTGGTATGGACGAATTTGCGAAGAAGCCGCTTGCTATTATATTCGTCAGGTCAGCTTACCTACAAAATACCGACTTTTAGAAGACGATAGCGCTGCAAATAAACGCCAGTTATTGCAACTTGCCGGAGACAGGTTAGCGCAGGCACTCGCCTGCTACCTACAAGAGACAATTAAACAAAACATGAGCTATGATGACCTTGAGATTCTCATAGTAAAACACTATTCAGCTCGTCCTGATCATAAATACAACACTCAGTTCAACAAACGGATCCGCTCAGTATGCTCGATTTATGGCCATATACAGGAAAGGCTAAGCGCAACATCACAAGGAAAGAGACAACATTCACATGATGACAGCTCCCATCGTTTTTATCAGCTGAAACGGATTGCGGATCCATCCTACACTCCCCCTAGACCTCCCATAGTGCCCCCAAAACTGACTTTTACACCCCATGTAAGATACTGATTCCCCCTTCTGATATTGAATAGCATTAACTGCTCATATCCAATCAGAGAAAAGCCTCACCCTTAAATCCCGCTTAACCTTGGGAATGTGAGCAAGCTGGCCGTACTTTTGGCAACAGAGTACAGTTTTTGCACAAAACG
>NZ_BAABFL010000283.1:0-2456 GCF_039540975.1 Kistimonas scapharcae | reverse complement strand
GGTCATTGATTACTCACTGACCACCCCCTGTTTAAGTTGGAAATTTCAGAAGAGGCGACAACTATGCTGGCACAGGGGGGTAACTGTTATATAAAGGAGCTGGTGCTGCCCGGATAATATTCGGCTCTCTAAAGTCACAGATCACACCGCGATTGCGTAGCGCTTCAAGGACACCATGCCCATCTTTGGGAATTCGAAAAGATAGCTGAGCGCCTCGCTCAGAAGGGGCGCGGGGTGTGATGATCCAATCACGGCTTCCAAACGTATCTTCCACTAAAAACTCAAGGTAGGATGTTAGTGTTTTACTTTTTGCTCGAATACTTTTCATCCCGGCTTGGTCAAATAGTTTCAAGGAGGCCCGTAAGGAGGCTAAGAGGAAGATGGGAGGGGTGGATAGCTGCCATGCCTCAACACTGAAGGGAATCGGATCAAACTCGGCTTCCATCTTAAAGCGGCGCTCCTTGTTATGACCCCACCAGCCTTCAAAACGAGGGAGATCCTTATCAAGGTTTCGTTCATGAACAAAAGCAGCAGCAACCCCTCCAGGGCCTGAGTTTAGATATTTGTAAGTGCACCAAACCGCAAAATCCACGTTCCAATCGTGGAGTTCAAGAGTGATATTGCCTGCGGCATGAGCCAAGTCAAAGCCAACAGTACAGCCTTTTTCATGACCTTTTTTAGTAATTGCGACCATATCATAGGCTTGACCGCTGAGGTAATTCACACCGCCAAGCATGATCAAGGCGACCTTTTCCCCATGCTCATTGATATAAGAAAGAATATCTTCAGTGCGTAGAGTATCCTCACCTTCCCGCGGCGCTAACTCTAAAATATCAGTATTGGGATCAAAACCATGAAAGCGAACCTGAGAGGCAACAGCATACTGGTCAGAAGGAAATGCGCCAGCCTCAATGAGAATCTGACGGCGTTTTCCTTCAGGACGATAAAAAGAAACCATCATAAGGTGCAGGTTGACAGTGAGACTGTTCATACAGACGACTTCGTGGGGTTTGGCGCCTACAATCTTGGCCATCATTTTAGTCAGATTCTCATGGTAGGCAATCCAGGGTCTTTTCGCTTCAACGTGCCCTTCAACGCCGTACTTAGCCCAGTCATCCAGCTCTTCGTTAATCATTGTTCGGGTGGAACGTGGCTGTAATCCTAGAGAGTTTCCGCAAAGGTAGAGATATTCAGCATCGGGGCGTACTTTAGGAAAAAAAAACTGTGATCGAAACGAGCGCAATGGATCTGTTTCATCAAGTCCTTGAGCAAAGGCCTTTGAATTGACAAATTGCATGTTCATCGCTCCTTTGCTCTCCAAAAAATACTGACATTAAATAAAGTAGAACTTTCTGATGGGTGGAAGACTGCCATCTGGGTAGCAAGTGGTTTTACTGCTGTGTTGAAAGAAACAATCGCCCCTTTCAGACGGGGCAAGCAATTGAATGGCTAACTTACCCTTTGTGGTTGGTCGCACCAATGTACAATAAGTTTATTAATACAGTCTGTTGTCGTTAGCTTTTCTTTCTCGATCAGAATGCGCTGTCAGGCAAGCTATGGCACATATCTTCGGTAGCCACATCAAGGAATGCATTTATCAGGCAGCACTTAATATCGCCGTAATAAGAATTGGTATGTTAGATGTGATAATTCCCATTCATCGGCGCCATTTGAACAGGATGCGACTGACAGTCAATAACGATATCGAATCAAAGAATGTTTGAAGTGTTCGGAATTCGTAACCATCACAAAGAACCCTGAATCGCTCGACGGTATAGGCCACACAACCATTAGCGGCTATTGTGCAGAGGAACATTATAACACCATAGGCTGTTTACTTATTCCCGTACTAGGGAAGGTGCGAATAAGTCCACCCTCACCTTCGGTAATTCTTGGTATTACTGGTACTGTTTTGGGAAAAAGGGACTTATTCGCCGTTTCCCTAGGTTTCAACCTTTTTGAAGCATGGCACCTTCAGTACTATTTTGTTCTGCGAATATCACAGGAGCCTAGTTTGTAATAGTTTACTGCATATGTTTGCTCTGGCTTGTAGATTGCCTCTTTTGTATCGGCTATACATAATTCCTTACCTTGGCTATCAATAAACCGAATGTATATAGCTGTGCATTTGGTATATTCGCAAAATATCTTGTCTTGTAAGTAACTGTTGGGTTCAATGGGATCCGATGTTTTTACGAGATGAGTTGTTATTTCTTCGCGGTATTCCGCTCTGATAGTGCCCTCTGAGTGATTGGCAATGTTAAAGACGTCATAGTTTCCTCCATTATTTGCATTTGGGATTTTATCGGTTTCTGCATAAGCTAATGGCATTAACATTGCGATCATGTTGCTGGATAAAAAGATTCTTTTAAATCTTCCTGATTACCACCTAACATAAGCCATTCTCCCGTCTAAACTTACGACACTGGTTTTCCTTGGGTTAGGAGACGTGTCAT
>NZ_BAABFL010000282.1:0-2445 GCF_039540975.1 Kistimonas scapharcae | reverse complement strand
CATGGCTAAAAAGAAAAAGTGTTGGTGGCGGTCAATTGCCCGCGAAGTCAATGATAGCAAGGCCTTTCATGATCTTTCCCTGGTGGCACAGCCTTTTAGTGACTGGCGGAGCATGGGCCTCGGTAGCTCGATGTTGACTTGTTGTACATAAATCGTCGTGTATATAACCACAATTGATGAAGCGTGGGTATTGGCCTGAACGACAACTCAAGTAAGTGATTTTCCCAGATATCTCTCGCGTGCGGCGGGTCGAATACCTGATGGCCGCCGGCAGTGCCGGCGGGAGAAAGAGGTCGATACACTAGGGACGAATAGCCCGGGCTCTCACCCTTTCATCGGCTTAATCGGCACATTCGGTGGCGCCGGATGCCTCAGAATATGCCCCTGCATGATACCCCTGGTGGTACCAAAGGCCGCCAGGCACCAGGCCAGCAGCAACGCAACATAGTAAAGCACGCTGGCCCACTGAAACAGCGGTGAACCGGTGTGATGCGCCAGCTGAGCCATGCCGGTGACACAGGTGCCGACCGGGAACGTAAACGACCAGTACGTGAGAGCGAAACGCATGTGTCGGCGTCGCGCCCGCAGGGTCAGGAGCATGGCAATGCATGTCCACAGCGCGATAAAGCCAAACACCGGGATACTGTAAAGCACCGAAAACACTTCAAACCCTTTCGCAATAAACTCCGGCACGGCGCCGATGGCAACGGCCCCAAGGATGCCTGCGGCAGTCATCGATTGCCCCAGCGGCCCAAGGACAATCCATAGCGTCGGTACCCGCGAGGAACCGGTCGTGCCATGGTGCGCCAGGCGGCTCCAGATCATCACGATGATAATGAAGGCGGCGATCAGGCTCAGTCCGAACAGGCTGAAGCAGACATAAAACAGGGTTTCACGCAAAACACCCACCGGCGCATAGGGCACAAGAATCGCCCCGATGGCCGCCGACACCATGGGGGGAACGACAGGCATCAGCCAGCCGCCAAAGGCCGAGTCGGGCGACACTTCAAAATGGGTAAACAGACGAAAAGGAATAACGACTGCCGTCGCCAGACCAAGCAACGTACCGATAAACCACAGCACCCAGGCAATATTCACGGCCAGCGCCTGCCCCAGGTATGGCGCCCCCACCAGCACCGTGCCACCTGCGATCGTCAGCATCGCCATGGGCGGCGCACCGTAGAACTGCACCATGGTGGGATCATTGAAATGGTGTTTCCAGACCCCCTGGTGCTGCACCAGCGGGTTCAGTGTCGCCAGCAGCAGGCCGACCAGCATCATGCACGCCAGTATCCAGACGATCACGGCAAACACATGCAACTGCTCTGAAAACAGCGGCAACGATGCGGCGGCATTGGCGATAATGCCGGTTCCCATGACCGAGGCAAACCAGTTGGGGCCCATGGCATAATCGCGCCCTCCCCCGGTACTCGAGTAAAAGAAACGCTTCCACCAGAAGCCCTTGAGCTCGACGTCTTTTACCGCTTCATCGCCATTATCACCCTTCATACAACACCTGCCGTTTTACCGAATCGAACCGCTGCTCGGCAACGCACATTCCGGCAGACTGGCGTGGCCACACTGGCCGCAACAGTCTGCCGGAATGCAACCGGGCTGATGCAACACGTGCAACAGACTTACCAGTGTAGACCTCAAACACGCCCCTCTCTGTTCACCCTATCAAATCGGCACCCAACGGAAGGGGATCACCCGGTTTGTCAGCAAGCTCAGCCTGTGCGATCCGGTTCCATCATGAGTAACGGACAGATGCAGTTTACTTGGCATCGGCGATGAACTGTTATGCGATGCTCATAAGCACCCCGAGGCTCATCGCAGACTGATGGTTCGTGTGGTGGGCTACAGCGACTTTTTGTCGAGCTGTGCAAAGAGGTGCAGGATGAAATCATCAGCCTTACGATATTCGATAACAGCCAGTAAGCAAGTACTTACACATTGAATGAAACTTCAGGATGAGGTTTATAAACAGATAATCTGATCTGACAGTTTCCTGAATAGGGTAACTGTCAGATATTACCTTTAAACACAGCATCAGTTGCGCTACACGGCTCCACAACATCTGGCACTCAGAAACCGTACGAATAAGTACCCCGAATCGGATAGTGGTTTTCCGGATTCCTGATCCACTCGAGGCCTGAAGCGAGCGCTTCAAGATCAGGCCGTACAAACGGATTGTTGGAAATATCGATGACCTGGATATTGCCCTCTTCATTCACCACAAATAAACCGGGTTCGGCAAAGTTATGGTCGGTTTCCTGCTCAGAACGCGGTACCGAAATATATAAACACAGTGTTTTCATCGCCTCTAGCGACAGGCCATAGGCCAGCGGGAAGGACACAAAAAGTTTCCTGATTACCACCTAACATAAGCCATTCTCCCGTCTAAACTTACGACACTGGTTTTCCTTGGGTTAGGAGACGTGTCAT
>NZ_BAABFL010000281.1:0-2380 GCF_039540975.1 Kistimonas scapharcae | reverse complement strand
TTTTGTGCAAAAACTGTACTCTGTTGCCAAAAGTACGGCCAGCTTGCTCACATTCCCAAGGTTAAGCGGGATTTAAGGTTTTTCACCACCGCGCCGGATTTATTGAACGCATCGTGATAGACCTGTTCATAACGCGCCCACAGCCACCAGCTGCCCCGGTCACTCTCAAGGAAATCGGAACGTTCCGTCGAAAGGTCAGCAATGGCGGGCAGTTCGCCCTGCACCGTGATCTTGCCGTCCGCCGCGCGCTGGCCGCCACCGACTCGCATCACGTTTTCCATCCACTGGTAGGTGCGGGTGTTCTGCAGGGATTTATTCTTGATCATGCCGTGCGACGACTCACCACGGTTGGTCACCACATGGCCAAACGCAAACAGGTCGACCAGACTGTGCAGTGCGTTAGCCTCATAGTGCAACGCCGTGATCCAATATTTCGGATCGTCTTTGGCTTTGGCGGCATTCAGCAAAGCCAGGCGGTGCATGCCGGTATACCAGGCGACACCGGCACTGGAAAAATGCCAGTCGTTGACGTTCGCGATGCGAAGCATTTCATCGCCCCACCAGCCCGCTTCCTGGTATTCATCGTTACTGGCCGTGTTGGCGGAATTATTGCCCAGGCTGCCGAAGGGGGGCACCACACCGGAACCAATGGCACGGAGGTAGGTCTCTGACGCGACCGGTTTCGGGCAGTAAAAATCCTTGTAGTAGACATTGCCCCGCTCAAACTCCACATTCTGAATATCCTCGTTGGAGAGATAGCATTTGCCCGAGGTTGAACAGTGGGTGGTGCGTCTATAATCGCCGTAAATCGCCGAGAGTTCCCCTATTGAGAAGGGGGCCGCCTGACTCCCGGTATATGCAGGGACATAAAACACTTTTTCCGGCAACCGCCCTCTTTCCGGTATCCGGATCTTTTTGTTGTAATCCAGTTGCATGTAGGTATACCAGTAGCAGTTGTCCTGCACGGCAGCTTTGCTTTTGTCAAAATCATTCGTGTTATTGGTATCAAAACCCGTTGCCAGGGTCTTGGCTGCTTTCAGGAAGCCCAGGTATTCATCCGGATTCTGGTTCGCAAACAGTACCTGTGCGGGTAACACGACCGATGCGGGAATCTCCACCTCGGCAATCCCTCGGTCTGTAATCAATTTATGTTCTTCGGAATTAAACGCCTGCGTCTGGCTGAAAAATGATACCCCTAACACCCCAATGGCAAGACATCTTTTCACTTTCACTGACAGTCGGTCCCCGTCACACTCTCCACACAACAACCAATACCGGGAACGGCTCTGTTTTTTAGGCAAACAGAAACCCAGCCGTTGAAAAACAGCTCACCTGACAAGTACTGGTGAAGGAATGGAATTACATTAATAGATAGATACGGCAAGCCTTATCTGAATAAATAACGTTCTACTTTTGTATTTTTATTATTTTATTGCCAAGCACTTTAGCGACGTGCTGATTCACAATGAAAACTAATTGATAGCTACACCCCATTTTATTGAGTTATTCATTTATTATTCTTATTTACCATTAGCTGACGATTCGCAGACATTTTATAATCATTTGCCACTTTAAAATCATAGGCACTTATACCTAAGAAGTATCAAGACTTCTAATCCTCTTTCACTGCAAAATGCCATACCAACCTTGATTAGGGAACCATCACGTAGCCAGTCAGTACATGTTTTTTACAGTCGATGTTGCTGTCTCGTGGTTAACAACTGACGATAGCCATCATTGGTCAGGGGTTAGTCAGGGCCGGTTTAATCACCGGCCTTGTTGGTCAGAAGCGTGTCGTTAATCGACCCATTCCCAGCGCTGGGTGCCATCCCCCTGTGCACTCCAGAGATGGGCATCATGGCCATTAATGCCGGGACCATATAGCGGATCCTTGATATCCAGCGCTCTGCCAGTGTTCTTCTTCAGCAGGAAGCGTTGCTGGTCATCGTAGATCCACTGCTGGTTAGTGCCCAAATGACAGTTCCACAGGATGATCTTGGTGCCCTTGCCGGTGTTTCCGCCGCTGGCATCCAGACACATATTAGGATCCAGTGCCGAATGAATCCGTCCCAGCTCATCCTGGTACCAGTACTGGGAATCCGCACCATGGCAACTCCAGGCATGGGCCTGGGTACCCGGTGAAGTGCTGCGGCCTTCCAGATCCAGGCAGGCGCCGTACTGGCTGAACTTCAGTTTGCGGTACTGGGGCTTGGGATCCATCAGCGGGTTGGAGAATTTCCAGCGCTGTGTGCCGTCCTGCTGTGCATCCCAAAGATGAGCATTCCTGCCCTGGGTGACCACCTGCATATTCTGGTTTACTTGAACACCGATTCTGGTCTACTTGAACACCCCCGTCACCTTACGTATTGGCGAGCCTGAT
>NZ_BAABFL010000280.1:0-2370 GCF_039540975.1 Kistimonas scapharcae | reverse complement strand
GTTTTGTGCAAAAACTGTACTCTGTTGCCAAAAGTACGGCCAGCTTGCTCACATTCCCAAGGTTAAGCGGGATTTAAGGTAAAAAATACTGGGCGTCTACGAACGGATTAAGGATATGGCGATGAATGGCTCGGGAGTCAGGGATACAGGCCGGGTACTCGGAATCAGCCCAACCACCGTCATCAGCCATCTAAAAAACTGGCACCACCGAGCGTAACATCTCAGCCTTTTGAAGGGGAAGAGCAGGAGCTGATCTGCCGGATGGACGAGCAATGGTCGTTTGTCGGCAATAAGGCGAACCCGCGCTGGTTGTCCTATGCCTGGGAACCTCGTTATCAGAAAGTCATTGCTCATGTGTTCGGCCGCAGGACAAAGGTAACGCTGAACAGACTGATAGCACTGATCAAACCCTATAAATTGAGGTTTTATTGTACTGATGACTGGCATTCATGCAGCACGGAACTGTCGGAAGATAATCATGTTGTCAGCAAACAGTTTACCCAGAGTATTGAAAGAAACAATCTGGCGTTGCGCACCCGGATTAAGCGGTTGAACCGAAAGACTATCTGCTTCTCCCGTTCAGAGGAGCTACACGACAAAGTCATTGGAGAGTTCATCTCCAGAATGTGGTATCAACCGGTTTGAAACGCGACAAAAAAAGGGATGCACGGAAATCATGAGCAGGTTGTATAAAAATTACAAACAACTGAAATAATCAGCAACCAATATAAAGGCCGATATTAAGATATTCACAAGGCGGCAGGAAGTGCTAAAACGCTATTCGCTCAGTTTGGGGTGCTAGGGGGGGGGACAAAGGTTCGTGCTTTGGAAAGAAGAGTTGGTTAAGCTCATCTTTATAAAAAATCGTTTGAGAATGAGTGCTGGAGAGCGACATGGATGGTCTTGATAAACTAACGCAAAAAATGCAAACACTAGAGAGCCGCTTGGCTCGTATAGAAAAGCATTTATTTGAACAAGACCCTGCCAACCAGTCCGGATCTACCCAGGAAAAAACATCGCATGCGCAACCCAATGGACGGGGACAGAATAAGTCGGACACTCCCGGTGTCCAGTATCAAGATTACGGCTATGACCTCCATATCGCTAAAACAGACGCTCCACTTTCCACAAGCAAAATCATGGCATGGTGTGCGGGTATCACATTTATTTTGGCCGCGGTGTATTTTCTCAAGCTTGTGTATGACACCGGCTGGTTAACCCCGGTTCGTCAAATCGCCATTGCGTATTTGAGCGGCATTGCACTGATTGTCGGTAGTTTTTATTTTGATAAAAAGGATAAACAGTATGCCGCTTATCTGCCGGCAGTAGGTTTGGTGGTCCTTTATCTAACGACTTTTGTCGCGCACTTGAATTACGGGTTTTATACCCATGGTCCTGCCACAGCGTTGGTAGCGATGACAACCTTGCTGGGTATCTGGCTCAGTCGCCGTTTTAATAACAGTGTTTATCTGATTTTTTCAGAGATCTGTATTTATGCCAGCCCCTTCCTGATTCAATCTGATAATCCACAATTATTAGACTTGGTGATTTATTACAGTGCCTGGAGCTTACTGTTCTCGTATTGCTCTCTTCTTGACGGGCGACGTATCACCTATTTGTTGCCAATGTATCTGGCCATTTTGGGATTTGATTTGATTTGGCGCGGTGCAGGTGGCCATCAATGGCAGTTGGCAGCGGGCTACCAGCTTGTACAGTTTGTCATTTTTGCTGGTAACACGATACTTTTCTCGTTGTATCACAAATCACCCATCGAAAAAGATACGACACTTGCTCATGGTGTGGCGCTGTTTATGTTCTATGGTATTGAATACGCCATTCTAGCAAAGCACATTCCAGATCTGGTGAATTACTTCGCTCTGGGTAGTGGCGTACTGGTCTGGTTTTTATATTACTGTGCGACCCGTTTCTATCAAGGTAAGGAGGCCTTCTCTCAGGGAGCTGTGCTGGTCAGTTATTACTGTTCATGGGTTGTTGTGCATGCGGTTTTCCTTTCTGAGATTCCGGGGATGTGGCTGCCGTGGTCAGTTTTATCGATGCCATTTGTTTATGTGTTGTTGAACTCCCGATTACGGGGGAATCAGCAGGCTGCAATACCTGTGATGTTAGCCTGCGGAGGTTTGTTTTTGCTGGGTTATGGCATGTTGCTGCGTGATGTATTACTTAATACTGATCTTAAAACGCCCATGCCGATTGTTGCGCTGTTTGTTTACGTTGCACTGCTTTATGGTATGTACTGGTTTGCTACTCAGCGGGAGCAGTTTGCGAGTAACGAGCCTGTAGAAAATCTAAAAATAGAATCAGAATGCCTTCATTTTTAATGAATTAATTCTGCTTCAGCTTTCTACAGAC
>NZ_BAABFL010000279.1:0-2363 GCF_039540975.1 Kistimonas scapharcae | reverse complement strand
GGTCATTGATTACTCACTGACCACCCCCTGTTTAAGTTGGAAATTTCAGAAGAGGCGACAACTATGCTGGCACAGGGGGATCCCCGAGATGCAAAGTACCCAGAGAGTTTCGAAGATATTCTGGAAGTAACACTTTCGATTGATGATTCTGGATCAGGTGATAGCCTGCGTTTAGGTGCCTCGGATGATGTTGAAATTTTATCTGCAGAAAATGAGAAAATTGTTTTCAGGGGTAAGATTGCTGATATCAACAAAGCGCTGAATGGTTTGACATATACGGTGTCTACGGAGTCTCAGGATGGTGATAAAGATCAAACCGTTCAGTTGACTGTGACGGTCAATGATCTGAATAACGGTCAGAATAATAAGGCACTGAACGTCACAGAAGTCATTGATATCCAGGTCAGTAATATCAATGACGCGCCAGCGATATCCGTTCCCGACCCCGGCACTGTTGTCGTGACTGAAGATAGCAGCTTTGTGTTTGGGGATAACCCGAAGCTGTCTATCTCTATTACGGATGACGATGCTTTCGACAGTGAAATCGAGGTCACTATCACGTCTACTCACGGAGAGCTTTCTCTTCGAGGTAATGACGGCGTCCAAGTCTCAACGGCTAATGAGAATGGTGAATTTGCACTAACGCTGACGGGCACCCTGGCGCAAATTAATCAGGCGCTTAACGGGCTGAAATACACGCCGGATGCTAATTATAATGGTGCTGCAACCATTGTGATTGGCGTTAATGACGGGGGGAATACTGGTGTTGGTGGCATAATTGAAGCTCAAGCAACCATTCCGGTCACTGTTAAACCAGTCAATGATACACCGATCCTCTCTATCGGTGGCACGGTTGATTACACCGAAGGTGATGAGTATGGCGCCCCGGTGAAACTCGCACCCGGTGGAGGTATCACTGATATTGAATTGACGGATAAAGGGGAAGACAACTTTGATAGCGCCACATTAACCGTTCAGCGGAAAGGTGGCGCTAGTGCTTTTGATAAGTTCGGGTTTGATTTCACGAACACCAATCTGAGCCTTCAGGGCAACCTGATCATTGATGGTAATAAGAATACGATTGCGACGATTATCAGCAATGCCGATGGCTCCCTTTCCCTGACATTCAGTGAGTATGCTGACAAGGCCAGTGCGGATACGGTGATTCAGAGTATCACCTATTCGAACAACGAAAATGCGCCGGCTGCCGGTGAACAACGTAACGTCAACATTGAATTTGCGTTCAATGATGGCAACGACCCGACGTCCCTCCCGCAGGGAACCGGTATCGGTGCGACCACTGCGCTGGTGACTGTGAGAGTCACGGGCACCAATGACAAGCCTACCGCGAATAATGATACGGGCAGCACGAATGAAGAGTCTGACCTGACGGTATCTGCAGTCGATGGTGTGTTGAAAAACGATACAGACCCGGATACGAGCGACTTACTCGAAGTCGATGGAATTAGTGGAAAAGATGCTGAAGGGAAACCGGTCGACGTTGCGCCGGGAGAATCGGTTAAGGGAAGCAATGGCGGTTCGTTTGTTATTAATAAAGATGGCAGTTATACCTTCGAGCCGGGGGATGATTTCCAGTCACTGGCCAAAGGAGAACAAACAACTACGTCCGTCACTTACAGCATTGATGATGGTAATGGCGGTACCGATACGGCGACGCTCACTATTACCGTAACCGGCGTTAATGATGCCCCCGAGGCGGTTAACGATAACAAGACGACCAATGAAGAGACCAAAATCAACATTGGTGCCGATAAGGGCGTTCTGGTTAACGACACGGATACGGATACCTCCGACACGCTTGTCGTATCAGCTGTGGCTGGAAGCAATGCCGCTCTGGGCAATGCAGTACAGGGTGACAATGGTGGAACATTTATCATCAATGCTGATGGTAGCTATAGCTTCGACCCGGGCTCGGATTTCCAGCACCTTGCGGTCAATGAAACCACGACAACGGCGGTGACGTATCGCATCAGTGATGGTAATGGTGGCACCGATACGGCCACCCTGACGATTACGGTCAGGGGGATAAATGATGCGCCTGAAGCTCAAAATAACAGTGGGGTTGTTACCGAGGATACGGCAACACAAAGCCAAGGCAATGTGATCACTGACAATGACGGCAGTGGTGTTGATACGGATATTGATGGTGATGACCTTACTATCGAGCGATTTGGTCAGGATGGCAGCAACGTCAATGCTGGTACTGTTATTGATGGCAAGTACGGCCAGTTGACTCTCGATGCAAACGGCAACTACACCTATACCCTTAACTCCCGCTTAACGATCTGAAGAAGTAAGGCTAAATTGAATGAAGAGAGCGTCCCCTGTGCTCTTCAGGCAAA
>NZ_BAABFL010000278.1:0-2305 GCF_039540975.1 Kistimonas scapharcae | reverse complement strand
TTCCGAGACTGGCAAATATTATCGAATACGCCTCATGCTGGCTGCCATGTGGTCTGCACAGGAGTTTTTGAGTACTTACGGTGTGACGTATAATATTGAAAATCACCCAATAAACGTCACTCAATCAATGTCTGCCAACACGTTTATTGGGTTTACTTTATTATTCCAGTGACTCAATGGAATGAATCACCGATTTGTTGATTTTACGTTCCTTGCCATCCACCGTTTCAATGGTATAGAAGCCGCTATCATCGTCGTAAGATGGGGTATCGACAGCATCAATTCGGGTGCCATCATTCAGGTGCACAGCGCTCGGCGTTGCACAGCCGGCCAATACGACAAGAGACGTAGAGAGCAGTAATGCCGTTATTGTTTTATTCATCATTCTCATCCATTTTTTTAGTCACCCACAGTGTAACTGAACAGGCAACATGATTTTCTGTACGCACGGTATGGTATTTGTTTTTGTTTGTTTTCCTCGACTGACAAGATGCTGAAACATGAAGGCATACACGGCAAAAAACTTTCCATTTCAGTGAAAAAAGATCAACCTGTTACCACGCTTAGGAAAAGCGCAACATTAAAAACAGGTAAAATACGATGAAAGGATCCTGCCAGTGCGGCAATGTCCGCTATGAAATACCCGATAATTATATCGCCCTGGTCGCCTGCTATTGCACGGAATGCCAGAAAGCCTCTTCAGGTATTGGTACCTATTCCATGCTGTTGCCATCAGATGCCTTCCAGTTGATATCGGGCCAACTGAAAAGCTGGGAGCGCACATCCACGGTCGGCACGCGAAACAAGACCCACTTCTGCCCGGATTGCGGTAATCGCATCTACAATCTCAACCCGGATGCGCCGGCCATCATCAAATTAAAAGCGGGCACGCTGGAGCAAGCTGCCCGGTTAGTGCCTGATGCACACGTCTGGCTGAAAAGTGCTCCCGCCTGGATCATGATCCCGGAGGATGCGCTAACCTATGAGACTCAGCCCTCCATTGAGGAAGGTCTGCAGGATCTTCAGCAGAAACGGCAAGCATATGCTTGCTATCAAGAGTGAACGGCTTGTGAAGCACTATTTTCAGATAGGCTGACAATCAAATAGCGTTTATCCAGGATCACTGTCCAGTGAAAACGATTCTCTGCTATGGCGACTCAATCACATGGGGCTACATTCCCGGTACGGCTGCACGATATCCGCTGCAGCTGCGTTGGCCTTCTGTATTACAGGCAACACTGGGGACTGATTACCATGTGATTGCCGAAGGCCTGACTGGCCGCTATACGGTGCATGAGGATCCTTTTCGTGTCGGGCGCAATGGGGCCGCACTGCTACAGCCCATTCTGGAAACCCATGCGCCGATTGACCTGCTCATTCTGTTTCTGGGTACTAATGATGTCCTTCACAACCCCGAACTGACAGCATACGACGCGGCTCAAGGGGTAGCCTGTTTGACGCACATCGCTCAACGCAGTCAAACCGGCCCTGCAGGGGCCGCCCCCAAGATCATGATCATCTCACCACCCCGTATCCACACACTATCACATGAGCTGTTACAACAGTGTCATGGCGATATCACCCAATCAGAATCCTTTGATAAACACTTCAGGGCTGTTGCCACTCAACACCAATGCGCCTTTCTGGATGCCGCAGCGTGTGTTGAACCCAGCCCACTGGATGGTGTTCATCTGGATGAGCATGCCCAGGCCGCACTGGGGAGCGCTATCGCTAACAGGGTGGGCTCAATTTTTACAACGGACGCCGCCAATGAAACCCACAGCATTTATGGAAATCCCTGAGGGCGGACGCTTTTGTCCGGTGTTTAGATCTGACGGCAGGCTCACTACGCCGGATGGCGAGCCCCGCAGCGCCCTCACCCATATCTATTACACGCTCAACCCCGGTGAAATTAGTCACTTTCATCGGTTACGCGCCGATGAAATCTGGAGCCTTTACCGGGGCGCAGGGCTGAATCTTTATTTGTGGAACGGCACGATGAAACCGCCTGAAGTCATTACCCTATCAGCCCAGTCCGGTGCGTTTTGTCACGCGATACCAGCGGGCATCTGGCAGGCAGCCGAACCTCTGGTTGATACCCTACTGGTAGGGTGCTCCGTCGCGCCGGGCTTCGAAGAAGTGGATTTTGAGTTGATGCTTCCACGATCAGAATCAGCCAGACGGCTGACTGCCATTGATCCAGCGCTGTCAAAATTTATTAGTCTCTAGGAGCTGTTGACGTTTCACATTGGTAACCAGACAAAAGCACAAGCCAGAGCTACGACACTGACAAAGTTTCGCTTTA
>NZ_BAABFL010000277.1:0-2299 GCF_039540975.1 Kistimonas scapharcae | reverse complement strand
GTTTTGTGCAAAAACTGTACTCTGTTGCCAAAAGTACGGCCAGCTTGCTCACATTCCCAAGGTTAAGCGGGATTTAAGGTGATTCACTTTAACTTGCAAATGCACAATACGCGCTTTTTGTTTCTGCCCTGCCTTGGGCTTGCCTATCACGGCATTCAAATCATTCATCAACCCTTCTGTTTTCTTCCTCATAACGTCCATTGCTTTAAGTGCAATTACCCCACAACTTTCATAGTCATACTGCAATTTCAGCGAGGGATACATAATATATATCAGCGTATCCGCATAAAACGCTTTCACAATATTTTCCACATCCGTCCTTATTTGAATCGCAACCGAATTTTTAACACCAAGTGTCTCATGAATATAACAGGCCAAATAGCCTTTATGTTTGTACATGAAAACTGCGACAGTATGCATATGACTGTCTAAGTTATAAAAAAAATCTTTCTGCTGGATATTGACATTCTCCTGCAAAAAATCTGTGAGCGAATCCTTTGTACACCATGTCCAGACAAGTGGTTCTACCGGACCAGCAGCTGCCGTACCAACAGACTTATCCGTATCACATTGATGCTGATAGACTTTTTTAATAAGCTGTTCAGACAAAAACCGCTCACCATTACTGATCGTGATGATTTCAGCATGTTCATCCTCAATCAGAGGATCTTGGTAAACCAAGGTTTGGAGGTTAATTTTTATATTTTTATTTTGGTAGTGATATAGCAGCCTCCACGCCATCTCTTCTCTTTGATAGACAACCCCTTCTCCGTATTTGATCCACTTATTGTCAATTGAGATATTACGATTACGCACCCCTTTGGGCAGCTTGAACTCCATCTGCATATCGCATTTTTTTCTATTCTCTCCCCCATTGTCACTCAACCACTGATCTACGGCAGGACTGGAAAAAAACACCGCAATAATTTTACCCATTGCAGCATCACTGGGTAATACCGCCGCTGTAAATTTCTGACGCAAACCTTTTGGCGTATCAAGAAAGCCACAGAGAAATACCTCCACAGAAGATTCTTCGGCGTGTTCTTTAACATCAATCAAAAACTCACTGTTATCATTTATTCTTTTTAGTAGTGGGGTAAAAACCTCGCCTTCTTTTTCCGCTCCTATACTTGCACCAACATCTTCTTTAGGCTTCGCAGTAGTCGCCCCCTCTTTCTTTATATTACGTTGCCGAAAGCAAACTTCAATTCTATCCAGAATTTCAATATACCGCCCACTCTCAAGTTCACTATGACACGCTGATTTTTTTCTATAAAAAACCGGAAGTATTCCAGTTTTCAAGGTAGCCCCATAGCTATCCAACACACTACTGGGCACATACCGTTCCCTATCGGATCGAGGCAATGAAACAACCCAGACACTTTTCATATCACCAATATAGGTTCCCTGCCTCAGCTCAACCCTGCTTTTAATATCACATGTTTTTTTTACACCATGTGATGTTCCCTCATACGACAACTTTCTTTTAGGAACACTACTTGGGCCTGCAAGAACAGGTAAATCTTTCATATTGACAACCATGTAATCAATAAATCAACGGATAGAGTTTTGTAAGAAATAAACCAAGAAAGTTTCATATCCAACCTAACAAAAACAGGTTTAAAAATAACAAACCATACTGATATAATATTTAATTATAAAAAAACCATAACAAAGAGAACTTTACTTTTTCCTCATAAAATACATTAGCGCAAGACCAATTATTTCTTAATCCCCATATCCTAACCTCACTACTTTATTGCTATCGTTAATTAATAGTGCGAGTCCACGGAGGGATTTACACTACTATGCACAGACCATTTATTGTAAGTTTGGATTCAACGGTATTTGCCAACCAGCAAAGTGCTGAAGACGCCCCTCTTCAGGAAAGCGTGAAATATAACCATGCCACTGAATCCATCACAACAGTCAGCACATCCGCTATTGGTCACCTGCTGTCCCGTTGCCAACCCCGCTTTTTCATCAACCGTTCCTTCTACACAGCGGTGGCAGATGCCTATGGCGAGCATGCGGTAAAAGAAGCGTTCAATGCCTACTACCATGAGGCGTATTCTCACCACCATACCGTGATCACACAGCAGGACGCAGAACACCTGCTACAAGCAGCCAGAGCTATTGACCAGGGTGTCTGGGCAAATCACTGATATCAATCCCGTCATTTTCTACACACAAAGGCCTTCCCTCCCCATTGCCTCTGGGTAAGTACTCAAAAACCGGTACATAAGGCGATTTCACGTTCTGCCGCCTAAGCTCATCCCCATGTTCCCATTACCGCCTG
>NZ_BAABFL010000276.1:0-2241 GCF_039540975.1 Kistimonas scapharcae | reverse complement strand
TTTTGTGCAAAAACTGTACTCTGTTGCCAAAAGTACGGCCAGCTTGCTCACATTCCCAAGGTTAAGCGGGATTTAAGGTCTATCGATCGACAGGGCAACCTTTACTTCAGCCCGGTCACCCCCTCAGAACCAGTGGTACTGGTCAGCCTTGACGGAGAAACAGGCGAACGACGCTGGGCAATTACTGGGCAACCACTGTCACAGGGCGGCGGTACGCCGCTGGTACTGGATGATCCGGACAACCCGGGACAACAGATCATTTACCTGGCACTCTATGAGCGGGCACTGGCCGTGCGTCAGGACGGCAGTGTTATCTGGGATGTCCCTACCGGTCTCAAGGAACCTGTCCTGCAGCCGGGCGATGACCGCAATACCCATAACTTTGGTGCCAGCTATCACCCCCAGTCAGACAGTATTGTCGGCCTGCTGATGGACGGTTCCGTCTTTGCCCTGGATCGTAAAACCGGACAACCCATTCTGGCAGACGCCTTCACCGTACCAGGCGCTCCCGCCAAAGGAGCCACGACCGGCCGCCCCGGCAAATGGGTCAGCCAGCGTACCGACAAGATCATGAAAAAAGTCTTTGGTGAAGACCCTCAGGTTGGTGGACGATTCACTAAGGTCGCCGATGTGTTGTTTGGCGGCGGCGTTAAGATCGCCAACTATTTTTCCATTGATCCGATGACGGGGCGTTTCTTTATCGCCGCCACCGCACCGGATGAAGCCGATGGCACGATCGATGGCCTGGCAGAAAATGGTGCCCTGTACGGCATAGACATGATACCGGCCGGCAATGGCCAATACCGTCTTGAGGTCGCAGCCAGCACCTGGTTCAAGGGGGGAACCGGTTCGACACCCGCACTGCGGGCGGATGGTACCCGCGTGTACGTTTCAGACGACAATGGTAATGTTATTGCCTTTGACCAGTCTCTCAACGAGCTCTGGCGGCAATCAGTCGGTGAACAGATTCTTGCGTCTATCACCGTAGCGTCCGAGAACAATGAGCTCTACGCCATCACTGCCGGTGAACTGTTCAAACTGCAGGATCGTGGTGACAAGGCCGAGGTTATCTGGCGCGCCAGTCTGGACATGTACCCGGAGATTTTCGGCCAGAAAAACCTGAATATGCTGACCGCCTCCATCACGGCCAACGGCATTGCCGTTATCCTCGGTGCAGGCTTTGAAAAAGGCACCGTGCGGTTACCGGTCTCCGTCGGCGTCGGCCTGCTGGATCGGGAAACCGGTGAGGTGATCTCGTATACTGAAGGCGTAGAAGAGTCGGTCGCGACAACCATTACGGGTCCCGACGGTGGTTTCTACATAGCCCATTCGCCGATCCGCCGCGCTGTCAGTCGCGCCTTGTTGGGGCCTCTGGTGAAGCCGTTAACCGGTGGCATCGCCAGATATAAGCCGGTGCGTAACGATCTTCTGGTACGTGACGCGGTGTGTGCCGCAGCGATACGACTGGAGAATGCTGCCAGGTATCAGCAGGATAATCCGGCATCCAGTGAAGCCGATACCCTCCAAGCGGGTGTATTATTGAAACAAGCCAGTCAGGCTGCCACTGCGGCTCTGGAGGAGCAAGCGCTGGACAAAAAACTGACAACTCATTTAAAAGCATTACTGTTATCAGTCAATGTGCAGAACCCAACCACTGCAGCTGAACAGGCAGATTCACTCTGCACTGCGATACAAACGGCTTCACTTCCACCTGACACAGCACTAGCCAGTCGATAAATCATGTGGCCAATTGCTCAACATGCAATTGGCCAGGTTAAC
The DNA here is from genome assembly GCF_039540975.1 of Kistimonas scapharcae. Lineage (NCBI taxonomy): Bacteria > Pseudomonadati > Pseudomonadota > Gammaproteobacteria > Oceanospirillales > Endozoicomonadaceae > Kistimonas > Kistimonas scapharcae. The sequence continues at coordinate 462 of NZ_BAABFL010000276.1, read as the reverse complement.
AATATTCTTTCAACTCTATATAACGACCCCTTGTCAGTATCAATAACACGTTCAAGTATCCCTCTAAAACATCCAAGCCCAGAAGAACTATTTTTATCATTTAGTGTCAAACACATAGAACTACCCATAACGTTATCAATCAAGGTAATTAAGTGATAAGGCGAATTCTCCATTCAACACCTAGCAATAAGCCAGATATAGAAACAACTGGCATCCGCTCACATGTAAGCCTGGCTTATAGCGCTAAAACCCAAGTATGCGTAGTCAATGCACCATGGTCTAAGCCTGATGCGCTGGAGTTAGGGAACCTGCGATTAAGTCCCCAATAATAAGCTAATCTCCTCTCAGCCCTTGCCGGAGATTAGCCATGGATCAACAACTCAGCTTTTCTGACGCTGAATTCACTCAAAAGCGTCGCCAGACCCGCAAAGAAATATTCCTTGCCCGTATGGATAAACTGAT
>NZ_BAABFL010000275.1:0-2192 GCF_039540975.1 Kistimonas scapharcae | reverse complement strand
GCCATGACACGTCTCCTAACCCAAGGAAAACCAGTGTCGTAAGTTTAGACGGGAGAATGGCTTATGTTAGGTGGTAATCAGGTCACACTATGTATATTATTTATCCTTGCTACATCAACAACACAGGCCAATAACTTTGTCCCGAGCCCTTTGCCTTTCGCTTGCGGATCAACAGCCAAAAGCTTTACTTCAAGAATGCTTCCCGGCCCGGTTGGTGTAGGATAGAATTGGTTTTTCTTATTCTCTATATGTGCGCCAAAATACACCATCCCTTCCAGTTTTTTATTCTCCAATGACGTCATGAGAAGAATTCCACTTTTATCATCACTTGGCAGCGCTGCGAAGCATTTTTCCATATCATAAATTTGACTGATAACAAGATTAATTGCTTCAACAAAAGGACAGTCCAGCATCGCCAATGTATACGTAATTCTAGCGACAAACTGTCCATCATAGGGGCAATGCTCCAGCTGACAACCACTGGACTTTATTTTGCAATAAAGATGACTTGAGATTTTCATTGATTTGGACACCAACATAAAAGCAACTCAGTAAACTGATATCACCATCATCTAACCATAAAAATTAAAATATACGCTCTACGAAATGAAACTGCGTCATCAGTGCTGGATCAAAAGGCAGGCGCTTCCTGCTATTCCTATCCATAATTTCAAATGAAACCGTCTGATCTCCTAGCGAAAAATAGGTACTTCCTATCGATGCCCCTCTATCCGAATAACGAAAATTTTCACCAAAAAACCTAAACCAACTCCAGTCCCCGGTAAAACTGGCATGCGACAAAGGAGCTTCCTGAGAAAAGAATGTCGCCTCAACAAAACCGCCCTCATTCGACAAAGCGATATCTTGCCAGATATTCGGACCATGATCGTAACGGATCAAATTATTCTTATCCTGCACGACAAAATGTGTCGCTGTTGGCGACATGGATATAATCCTGACCTGAAACGAATCCAGAGACGAGCCATCACTTAGGAAAAAGCTTTGGTTGATCTGTTTCCCTACCCGTATCGTTTCAAGAAGCTGTCGCCTGACAGGCAATACCTTTCCAGGTATCAGGACTTTAAGCCTATGATCGTCTATGAAAGGCGCCAGATAGGTTTTTACAAATCCATCCAGTTGTCCATCCGTCTGAAAGAATGCCGAGAACTGTTTAAAATTAGCGTCTTTGGACGACGACCGAGCTAATGGGTAGTGATTTTTCAAATAACGGGTGTAGGGTAAAACAACATTTTCATCCCATTGTCTCTGTAGATACTGACCGCCCGTTTCAACGTAGTAACTCACCAGCTCATGACTGAGCTCTACCAGCCACCGTTTAATTTGTTCTGGCTGCGGGTCAGCAAAACTCACGAGTGCATTTAAAGGATGTCGCGACTCAACAATATCCACTAACTGGTTGTACGCACATTTCTGTTTATCGTCGCACTGCTCCATCTGCATTATTTTCTGATACAGATCATTAATGATACCCTGGCATCTTCCCGAGAATTCTATGACGGAATCACCTTGTATCAGGCGATGATAATGTTCAAACGCTTTTACAACCTCTTGTCGTCCCGACATATCCAACGTCATATCAACACTGGCCTTCGAGGCATCAGCGGTCGGTAATGGCTCTGCCAACAACCGCGTATTCCGGTCAAGCATCTCGAGTATCCCTGCCAGGGACGAAAATTCCCACTGCGCCAGATTGGATGACGCTTCACGAATAGTAGAAAAATCACGCAAGGGTTTGACATGGATACAGCTCATGACATGATTCCACTGCGAAATATACTCAAGCACATACCTGTGATGCAGCTCCCCTCCCGATCCCACCATATAGTCCGTGGTCGTCCGGGTCTCAATCCCCTTGATATTATCGATATCATTGTAAATCTTCTTAAACAATCTGGAATCCGGTGACATCAAGTTTTCATGCCAGGATTCCAGCGTAAAAAGCACAGGAATTTCACTGGGGCAATCCTTTTGCTTCGTGCCTCCCAATTGAAAGACTTTATTAAAATTACTGCCTAACAACTTCGCCAGTGGCACCGGACGCATTAATTCAGGATCTGATTTCAACCGGCGGTAAGCCAGTTGACTATCACCTGAATCCGCGAGTTCACAGCTAAGAAATCGGCCTGAAAACCCCAGAGCCCAAGTCTTTTCGTATAAAATCCCCTGATTCT
>NZ_BAABFL010000274.1:0-2189 GCF_039540975.1 Kistimonas scapharcae | reverse complement strand
TGCCTGAAGAGCACAGGGGACGCTCTCTTCATTCAATTTAGCCTTACTTCTTCAGATCGTTAAGCGGGAGTTAAGGCAATGTCACCTCGTAGGTCTTGGCAAGCTTGGTCTCGGGTAAACTGACCTTGCGGGACCACGCGCCATCGTTGGTCAATAACACCAGCCCCGTGGTATTCAAATCCAGCCGACCCACAATGTGGAGTCCGCCCTTCTGAGGGTGCTGAATCATATCCAGCACGGTGGTGTGCTGACGGTCTTTCGTGGCGCTGACAACCCCTTTGGGTTTGTTCAGCATGAGATAGACGGGCAGTTTATCATTTAAACAGTGACCATCCAGTACGACATGGGTGAATTCAGTCACTGTCTGTTGCACGGAATGCGCCGGATGGCCATCTAACAGAATCCGTTTTTGTGCAATCAGATAACGGGTATCCGACATCGAGAAAGCACTGTGTTTGCTGATGAAGCGATCGAGCCGGTAGGTCTTGGATTTCATGGAATGATGATAAATCGATTGCGCTTCAGAGCAATAAGTATTTGTGATGTTCAACGTTGGAACCAGGGCTTTTATTGCCTGGAAAAATCCGCCAGGCAACACTTTCCTGATGGATTCCTGGTTTCGCAAGCGCATTGTTGTTGCCTGGTTTCCTTAATAACGAACTGGCGTGTTTGTGGGTTATTTTTTGCTTCTGATTTCGTGACACCATAGCAATAGCAGACAAGCCCATTCTCTGATTTTTCCTTCACGCCAACCTCTGTTCTTACCGCGGCCTTTTCGATGACCGAATTATCCTGACCGAAGTACACCACTGAACAATCGGGATCGGAGCAGAAGAAATACCCTTGATCCTTAGCATTCCATAACCAGGGTTCCTTGATATGGTGTTTTATCGTTGTTGAGGAAACGGAGGCATATTCCTTTCCATTGGCAGGGCATCTGTGTTTTTTCGGAAAAGGCTTTGGATTGCAGGAGGCTGAGCAACAATCTGACATGACCAGGTCCTTTGTGGTGCTAACGCTTTGATAAACGGCGCACTCTAGCGCGTAAGCTGGTGAGCGCTTCTGAGCTACAGAAGCGCTCTCGGTATTATGAGTGTGCTGTTTCATTAACTTGTTGAACGCGCCCTTGCACGGTCTTTTCGTATGGATTTAACGGTAAGTTACTGTTGTCGTAAACCCGCTCAATATTGTCTGTTTGTGGAACATACTGCAGACATTACTCTTTTCTCTGAGCATTTTTCCGTTACCTGTCGTTACCTTGTGAGTGGCAAACCGGTTGCTGGCCAAAGGTGATCCGTCAGGTTTCACTGATGTGCTCCCGCTATTGGTCAACAGGTTAACAAACTGTGTTGGTAAGTCGGATCCCGACCTCGCCGGAACCTTTCTTTGATGACCAACGGTTTTCGACAGGTTGGACAGCAGGCTTGCTCTGTTCTTCCAATACGTGCCAGGTAGGTCTGCCAGCTCAGTGTCGTATCAGTTTTAACGACACGTTGTTGTTTATGTGTTTTCCTTGCCAGATCCAGGACGGAACGTTTTCCGCTGGTATAGAGCCCATAGCAACGTAATGTTCGTTGGCCTTTATCGGGAACATGAATCTACAGTTGTTTGATAAACCCGTATTTTGAAAATGACCGGTTCTCAGTCTTACCGGATTGATGGCTCAGGTATTTCAGTTGAATACGGTTCTCGTTAAGACTGATCTGTCGATTATGAATCGGGCCGCCTTTGACATAGCGCGCCAGATAAGTAATGACGCCCTTACCCTGACTGTAAGGCTTCATGACTTCGACATGCCAGTTTGTACGGCTCATCTCGTTAAGCAACAGACTGAAGCTGTTCTGGTTGAAAGTATCAGGTAATCGCAATGACTCTTTCGCTGCCCTCTTGGCAGCACAGAACTTTCCCCGGAACAGCCTCATAACAACCCTGAAGGGCAGAAAACAACCTTTGGCAGGGAGTATCCATTCTCCTTTTGTGTTAATCCACCATTGGTTACCAGGCAGTGAATGTGTGGATGCAGGCTGAGATTTCTGCCCCAGGTGTGCAGATTCAACAGAAAGCCACAGTCGGCACCTAAATATTTCGCATCACTCAATAAGGCTTTCACGGCAAGATCATGAAGCCCCTTGCCCCGCAAGGACTTCAGCCAGAAACGCTGTGCTTCGTGAAGCTTTCTTCTGCTTTCT
>NZ_BAABFL010000273.1:0-2076 GCF_039540975.1 Kistimonas scapharcae | reverse complement strand
GTTTTGTGCAAAAACTGTACTCTGTTGCCAAAAGTACGGCCAGCTTGCTCACATTCCCAAGGTTAAGCGGGATTTAAGGTATTCAGGTCATAGGGTACAACCCGATGACCTGTCGTAAGGTTGCCGTCCTCTATAGCCAATATGCGCCACTCGCTGAGACGCTCAGGATAATCGGAACCGGTCAGCATCATCCGGGGAGATTCCTTGCTGCAACCGGTCAGAAACAGGGAAGCCAGGAGTGACGCAATAACAGCTATGCGCGGCATGGTTCAGCCCTCTTTGCTGGTGTTGTCGGAAGACTCCAGAGTTGACAGCGTGCTTTTCTGTTGGCTATCCAGGAAACCCAGATCAATAGCAGCCATCTTCTGCATTTGGCAGTTGTGGGGTGATTTATCGGTGGATATGCCTTTGAAATCGTTGGAGGCATCAACGTTGATAAAGCCGGCGGCCGCATCATTGATGCAGAGAATGGTGTCGACGGGAGCCTTGCCATCCGCCAGTTTTTTGGGGTTAACCACGCCATCCCAGAGGATATCGGGCAGACGTCCGGTTAAGCCGAACTGGGCAACTTTCAGCGCTTTTAGCTCAAGTCGGCCTGGTGAGGTACCACCACCGCTGTAGGTGTTGTCGTAGATGAAAATACCTTCAGGGAACGGGTCAAAGTTGTCTGATACTTTGTACTCTTCCTGGTAATCAGCCGTCAGCAGACTGCTGACAATGATGTTGGCAGTGTCGTTGTCTTTCAGGTTATTACCAAATATCTCGACATTGTCGTTTGAATTGATCAGGATGCCGGAGCCGGCCGGTACACTGGCGACAGCGGTTCCCTTGGGGGCAAAATTTTCCGTGTTATTGCTGTAAATTTCGTTGTTGTAGATACGGGTGCTGTGACCGGGCTGGGTCAGGTAGGGCATGTTGAAGATCAGGACACCGCCGGTGTTATTGGTGGCGACATTGTTATAAACGTCAGCGCCGATGGTGTTTTCAATTTCATAACCGGCCACATTGTATTCTGCCCGGTTGTTACGAATGACGACGTTGTAAGACTGACCGACATAGATACCGGCATCTGATGCGCCAATGACGACCGAATCCTCAATTAGCGTGTTTTCTGTCATAACGGGATAAAAGCCATAAGAACCGTTTTCGGTGGATGGGCCGTTGGTCCATTCCGAACGAACCCGACGAATAACAATATTCTTCGCCTGGTTGATTTTGATGGAATCGCCCTTGGTATCTTCAATGGCCAGGTCTTCCAGGGTGAAATCGCTCGCGGTGACCATCATGCCTTCAGCGCCGGCGACCTGGTTTTTAAACGATAAAATGGTTTTGTCCATGCCGGCACCGCGGATGGTGACGCCATCGACACTGAGGGTCAGGCTGCGATCCAGTTCATAAAACCCTTCCGGAATCTCAATCACATCGCCAGGCTGGGCCATGACCAGCTGGGTTTGCAGCTTTTTGCCAAAACTTTTCTCTGGTGTCGGTACCTGTGCGGATGATGAAGGATCCTCGCTACAGCCGGCCAGTAAGACGGCCAGGGCGGGAATCATAAAACGGGAATAGGACACGATGGCTCTCTCCATTTCTTGTTATTGGTGTGCGCTCAGCGAGAGACAGTAAAAGCTGAGGTCACTGCTTATTCAGTAGCCCGGGACGATCACTCTACGGATAACAGGCGTCAGGAACTCGGCGAAAATTGGAAAAAGGCAGGCGTTTTTGAAATTGGTCAGTAAATTTCAGAAAGAGTCAGAGGAGGGGCGTTCGCAGGTTGATTGCCTTTGTAGTGTATTTGCGGGTAAAAGGTGTTAATGGGAAGGCATTTGTCACGAACGTCGGATGAACGCCGATTTTTGCATTTTTCTCTTAAAAGGATGATCTCCCTGCTTTTGTGACTGCTCATAAACGATTTAACCAACTCTGGAGGCTGATTGACGCGCCAAAATAACGGCAAAAGAGACGAAAAAAGTGATTTTTTAAGAAATCAGTCATTAGTTGCGTATTCTGGCACAACTTGAACACCGATTCTGGTAACTCTTGAACACCCATTCTGGTAAGTCTTGAACACTGATTCTG
>NZ_BAABFL010000272.1:0-2066 GCF_039540975.1 Kistimonas scapharcae | reverse complement strand
ATTGTAAGCGAGCGCATAAATCTCTGTTGCCTTTGCATCTGCCAAGCCGCGAATTTCTTCTACTTGTTGATAAGCTTCTGATTGAATTTTGTCGAGTTCTCTGACTCGGTCACCTCTAATCCTCGCCGCCTCGCCATTGCCTTCTGATAAAAAACGTTCAGCAATCTGCCGACGCTCGCTAATCATTCGTTCATAAATTTTTGGTCTGACACTCGCGTTGTAGTTGATTCGTTTAAATCGAATATCCAGAAGTTCTATACCAAAAACTTTGACCTTTTCTGATGCCGCTGAAAATATTTCTTGCTCCACAAGTTTTCGCCCTTTATGAATTGGCAACAGCTGCCCCACACCCGAGTCAGAATCGGCACCATCCAAAATCCCAGCCAGCAATGGCTCTCGATCTTTGGTTGTTCGAATTATTTCTATCAACTCATGTTTTGCTATTGCATTGCGCGTTTCACTGCCTAGAATATCATCGAGCCGAGAGTGTGCAATTCGCTCATCTCTCAACCTTAGAAAGTACTGCAAAGGGTCAACAATTCGCCAGCGAGCAAACAAATCAACGGAAATGTAGAGCTTATCTTTGGTTGGCATATCGGACGGATCGCCATCCCATTCCAAAACCCGTTTATCGATCGCATTAACCGCTTGTATAAAAGGCATTTTTATATTTAGACCGGCATCGACAACGGGATCTCCCACGGGTTTACCAAACTGGGTAATAATGACTTGTTCAACTTCACTCACAGTATAAAGAGCACTTTTTAGACTAACCCCAACAAGCACAGTTAGACCGATCAATAACGATATATTTAGAGATCTCATTGTTTTCCTCCTGTCTTGCCATCCAGATTAAGCAGAGGTAAAAAATTGCTGGTTTGCTCATCAATAATAATTTTGGAGCGAACCTTCGGTAACACTTCCTGCATGGTTTCGATGTAAATACGACGCTTGGTAACTTCAGGAGCCTTTATATATTCCGCATAAAGCGCATTGAATCTAGCCGCATCGCCTTCGGCTTCGTTTATGCGTTTTAATCGATAACCATCTGCTTCACGGATCCGTTGATCTTTTTCACCCAGTGCCAGAGGGATAACCTTGTTGTAATCTCGACGAGCCTCATTAATCAGTTTTTCTTTTTCCTGTTGCGCCTGGTTAACTTCATTAAAAGACTCTTGAACAGGTTTTGGCGGATTGATATTTTTTAGCTGAACCTGATCAATACTGAGACCCATCGCATACTTAGTCGATAGTTCCTGCATCTTGGTTAACGCCTCAGACTCGATATCCTGGCGACCAACGGTGATCACCTCATCAACAGTGCGATCACCCACAACTTCGCGCATAACCGACTCTGAAACGTATCGTAGTGTTTCACTCGGCTCCCTCACCTCGAACAGGAATTTAACGGGGTTGGATATTCGGTATTGCACGACCCACTCAACAAGCGCCGCGTTTAGATCGCCGGTCACCATTTGCGTTTCCCGACCGTGATCATAGGTTCGAGAGGTTTGGTAAGGGTCTGTCGCACCGGGCGTAGAAAATCCAAACTCTTGCTTGAGCTGGCGTTTAACGGGAACAATGGTTGCGGCATCAATGCCTAAGGGAAATTTAAGATGCAGGCCTGGCGGCACTTCGTGCACATATTTACCAAAACGTTGTACGACCGCTACGGAATCACTTGGGACGGTATAGATTGCAGTCCAGACTGAAAAGCCTGACAAAATTATTACAAAGATGATAAAGAAACTGGCGGGACTTCCACCGGGGAGAAGCTTTTTTAAATGATCGAAATTTTGGGTTAGGAATCGTTCAAGGTCTGGAGGTGATTTATTATTGCCTCCCCAAGGATCTCCTGGAGGGTCATTATTTTGGGACATGATATATACCTCCCTAATTTAGACGAAAAAGTTTCCATCTAACTTCATTAGTATTGGAGCATAAGCAATATTTACAAGGAGTGATCGGTTATTGTAGGCAAATATTTTCCTGATTACCACTGTGGCTCAGCCAGCTTGAGAAGCCTTGCTGGCATGGGGCAGGTTCGCGCAGCCATGTAACCCAGC
>NZ_BAABFL010000271.1:0-2059 GCF_039540975.1 Kistimonas scapharcae | reverse complement strand
GGGTTCAATTCCCGCCGCCTCCACCAACAAAGCCTTGAATACTGAGACAGACTCAGGCACACCAAGGCAAACAAAAGGCCGTTAACCCAAAGGGTTATCGGCTTTTTTATATCCCTTCACAATCTGCCTGAACCCGCCTCTATCTGCTTCACCTTGCCGCTTTCCTGCCTCGCATTGCCGCTTAAAGCCTCTCACCTGCCGCTCCGAAAGCCACTTTAGCCTTACCAAAAGCCTCTTTTCCCTCCATCTACACGAACAATGTCAAATATTCAGTTACCCTGTTGACAAGCTCAGACCGCTTAAGTACTTCAAACCTGCAATAAAAAAGCAAAAAGAGGGATATAGCGCGGTTAGAGTTAACGGTGAGACTCGCTGAAACGTCGATGGGGTTTATATCGCTCGGCGGACTCTTCAATCCAGCCCCCATAGTGTCGGTTAAGCATTTCTATCCCAGTATGGCCCATCTGACTGGCAATCCACCAGAGATTCTCGTTATCACGGATCAACATGTGGGCATAAGTATGTCGGGTCTGATATGGATTACGATAGCGTAGACCTGCCTTGCGAATCGCTGGCTGCCATGCCCATCGCCTGATCTGAGTGTCATTTTGCCAGACTTTATTCGTCAGTGGATGATGAAAAACAAACTTACTTTGCTCAAAAGTGAATACCTTTTGCGCCTTGAGAGCTGCCATGGCCTCATCCAGCATCAGTATCTTCCGGGACTTTACCCCTTTGTCAGCGGTTTTTAGCTTTCCCAGCTGCCCGTCCACCATGGCTACATCGACCAGAATTTCTCGATTGATAAAATCGATTTTATCCCAGCTAATTGCAATCAACTCACTGGTTCGCATGCCGGTATAAAAGGCGAACTGGAACAGGTTTCTTACCTGTCCCTCCATGACCGATAAGAGCTGTTCTATTTCCTGCTCCGTAAAGGGATCCGGTTTAAACTCACTCTGTCGCGACTCCACCGTCACAATACGATCAAGATTTATTGACCTTGCAGGGTTAGTATCAATAATGCGATCCATGACCGCATCATCAAGCGCCTGCTTCAGCGGTGAAATGATATTGGATAGGGTCTTGCGTTTGGTAACATGACTTTTTTGATGGATCCAGTCACGCAACATGCCTGGCGTGAGATCCCTGACCTTAATCTCACCAAAGGCCGGTATCAGCTGATACTTTACCATCTTTCGATAGTTTTTGTGCGTTACCGGGCGAACCTGAGTTTTGGCACGTTCCAAAAACGTAGCCAGATAATATTCCACTGTCACATGATTATTGTCACAGAACCCCAATTTTACGCCTTGTTTGGAATCCGGAAAAAAGTCAGCATAGTTAAATTCATTGGTTTGAAGGGCATGCTGCACTCGCGCCAAAAGCTGCGCCGCTGCTTTCACATCCCGCTTGAGCCTGCCCTCAAACTCACGCCTAGACACTACAGTGTCATCTGGGTACCGATGCGATGTATAAGTTTCACGACAACGCCGCCCATTAACGGTAAATGTAATGACAATTGATACGGATAGGCTAAAACGCCTGATATGGACTCCACGAGGTACTGTTATTGCGGGAAGCTCCATTATCCCACCCTCCCAAGGCTCATTGCCGACTGCTTGAAGCCCATCGATTAACAGCCTCCAGATTTACCCATGTCACGCCATCCGCTGCTGTTCTGTACTCCCTGCCCTCACGCCAGATTCCTTTTTGCTTCTTTTTATAAAATGCATCACGAGTGTCTCCCGACAACTCGAAATATCGATGCAGCTTCACCCACTGCAACATAATCACCTCCCTGTTTCTCTTTGGATAAACCGGGCTATAACACCCGGTTCAAATCCGCCGCTGAGGTCACATCTCCCTCAATGATTTCACCTGTTCGCATATCCACCGTGACACCACCATCCCCTTCCTGCAGCACGGTGTCATTTTGCTGGGATAATCCCGCCTCAGCTCGTTCATCCAGCCCCACAGCTGTCTGCGCCTCAATGGACACCGGCAGGTATTTGAACAATCGTCGGATCACGGTTTTCTTGGCCATCTCATCGAAGTG
>NZ_BAABFL010000270.1:0-2044 GCF_039540975.1 Kistimonas scapharcae | reverse complement strand
GTTTTGTGCAAAAACTGTACTCTGTTGCCAAAAGTACGGCCAGCTTGCTCACATTCCCAAGGTTAAGCGGGATTTAAGGAGAATCACTGTGACATTGACAATATTTCCCATATATGTGGGCGATGCTAATCAATCCTGCTCTGGTGATAGGAAAGCTGTATCAGTAGATTAACATTAATTCATTAGCGGCAATGTTGCATCAGGCATATCTTTCATCTCAGAAAATCGATTGATGAAAGAGGAACGCAACCGTGAACAAGAATCTGATTGGTCTTGAGCTTAACCATAGCGCCGCCATTGCTGAACAGCTGAACCGGCTCCTTGCCAGTTACCAGGTGTTGTATATGAACAGTCGGGGTTATCACTGGAATATCCGTGGCGGCAGTTTTTTTCAGCTGCATCAGAAATTTGAAGAGATTTATACCGATCTCCAGAATAAAGTGGACGAGCTCGCCGAGCGCATTGTGACCTTGGGTCATACGCCGGAACATTGCTTCAGTGGTTACCTGGAGCACAGTGAGATTGCCGAGCATACGAATGTGACCGAAGGCAAAGCCTGTGTTAGCAACCTGGTGGACAGTTTCAGCAAAGTATTGGTTAAACAGCGTGAAATCATGGCGCTGGCGAGCAATGCCGGTGATGAAGGGACGGTGGCGTTAATGTCTGACTACATTCGTGAGCAGGAAAAGCTTCTGTGGATGCTGAATGCTTACCTTCAGTAACCCTATTGTTGTTTTAGCAAGAGATGCCCCGGTGATTGTTAAGATCATTGGGGCTTTGTTTATTCTTCCTGACGAATCGCCTTCATCTGATGGTTTTGTTATGAACTATTTCTGTTCCTGAGCTGTCTAGGAAATGTTTTTCAGGCTCTTTGGTTCAATGCCTTCTAGCCAGATTTTTTGTCATTAAGCATATTCGGAAAAGATATAGGGGGATGGGATGGAGCATGTATCAGGTAAATCAGGTAATAGGCAACCATTACCATATCGTTATGGAATCAATAAGCAGGGCAGGAGAAAATCCAGGTTATCACCTCTAAAGCCTTCCGCAGCGGCTGCGAAGTTATTCATTCACCAACTGGCCGATCAGAAGAAAAATTCGCAGGCATCAATCAGCAAAGCCGGTTGTACTCCGGTGATTCCTTTGAGGGAAAGGCCCGTGTCAGGGCTTGTTAGCCGAAGGGCTCAATGGTTTTCCTCTATTGATGGGCAGCAGGCTCAATCGTCTGTTTTCAGGGTGGGGCGCCCAGTACGCAGGCCATTGTCTTTGAAAATCGCACCTGCTAATCCATTTCCCTCATACAAAGAAAATTATGAGGCAATGCGAAACGCCACTGTCAAGTTGCAAGAATATAAGCGTGCGATCTCAACGCTGGCCGCGCTGGAGTCGTCTGACGCGGGTATTAATGTTGAGGCATGCCTGGTATCAATTGATGAAAGCATACATCCTCTCATAGAGGAGATTGCTGCGATAAAAAGGAATCCGAATATCCCGGAAAATATAAAAGACCACCTTTGCAAATATATAGAGTTATCGATGGATCGCGTGAAAATGCATGTTCGTCCGATAATGCGAGGATTGACGCCAGGGTTGGTGGAAATTTTTGAATGTGAAGATGAACGTTTGAGCATGGAGAAAACATTTTGTGACCTGTTAGGGAACCAGAAATATTCTCCCCACCCATTGAATAGTGATGCTTCAGGTGTCAGGGATGATGTCTCTGCGATAGCGTCTGTCGCTGAGTCATCAAGCGATGCGATTGATGAGCAGCTGGTCATCAGTTACAGAAATGTTGTTCGTAAGGCGGCAGCTTCAGCAATGCAGGTTTTGGTGGCAGTTGGGGTGCCTGGTCAATGAATGTAAATAGTGAGGCACATTGATTTTTTACTTCATCTATCTTGGGCACCCTAGGGCAAGACTATTATCTGTTGAAATACAGCGCTGACAACAATTGTGCTCCTTAACCTTAACTCCCGCTTAACGATCTGAAGAAGTAAGGCTAAATTGAATGAAGAGAGCGTCCCCTGTGCTCTTCAGGCAAAAT
>NZ_BAABFL010000269.1:0-2012 GCF_039540975.1 Kistimonas scapharcae | reverse complement strand
CGTTTTGTGCAAAAACTGTACTCTGTTGCCAAAAGTACGGCCAGCTTGCTCACATTCCCAAGGTTAAGCGGGATTTAAGGTGCCTAAGAGGAGAAGTTTGCATGCAAAAAAAGCGTAGAAAGGTTACCGAGAAAGATGTTGAGAGGTGGATAAAAGAATGGTTAGAACTTGTAGAGAACGGTGAATACAAACCTTGGCTGGAAGTAAGGGAAGTTCCCTCGATTGGCAGATCCAGAAAAGTTAAAGGAATAAAGACAGGCCACATCCACCATTTTTTGTCCGACCTCGAGTACTACATCTACCTCATGCTGGAGTATGATTCTTCCGTCACTGCTATTTATGAGCAGTATCCCCTACTTCCGCGCAACGACACTATAGAAATAGCCAATATGATGGGAATCAGGCATCCTGTTTACCCTCAATCTTCAACACCGATTGTCTATAGCACTGACTTTGTCATTGAACAAAGAGTAGCCAGCGGTGAAATTATCCGTAAGGCCATTACTGCAAAATACAGCACTAATTTAGCTACAGATAAAAAAGAAACAAAAAGAAAACTCCATTTGATGGAAATGGAGAGATTGGCTCATGCGAAAAATGGTATAGACCTAAAATGCATAACTGAAAAAGCAATCAATAAAAATATGATATATAATCTGAAGTGGTTTATTCAGGATGCAGCTCTGGATAATGAACTGGTTCAGTTCACTAAAGATTGGGCATCCTTGTTTAAGCATCAAATCATGACTAAAGGAGAAGCAAAGCTTTCCAGCATACTGAAAGAGATATCTGAAGCAATGAAAATAACCTATGAAAATTCAGTTCGCCTATTTCGCCACAACATGTGGAATCAAACATTAAAAACAGACATATCTGAGAAAATTGAACTTACAAACATAATAAAAGCATCAGACTATTTCATAATATAACCAAAACCATTCGGGCATGGAATGCCCACCTATCTAATCATGGAACTTTTTCTCCCAGTATTTATCAAAACACCATCTATTAAGAAGCACGACGGCATCGAGTAAACGATTGTTACAAAGGTAAGAAAAATGAGTATTACTGTAGGAAATATGCTCATACCGCTTCAAGATGAAGCTTCTATCGATGAAGACATGAGCAATCCAGAAATCATCGATCAACGTTATATTATTATCCTAGTCAATCCCATAACAAATACTGTTTACCTCATCAATGCCGAAGGAAAACCCAAAAAACCAATATGTATAAACCTAACCATTATTGAAGAAGGCATAAAAAACAAACAACTCAATATCTCCACTGTTACATACAGTTATCATTCCATGCTTGATGACCAAGAGATAGACGAAAAATGGCTAGCAATAAGAGACAAGAGACTAGAAATCATACAGGATATCATCGAAGACGACATCTCAATAGAAAACTTCCTAAATGCCAGCAGAACAAACCCAGTTGTCAAAACAATATCTAAAGAAAAAAAATGTTCTCGCGAAAGCATTTACAAATTCGTATACACTTACTTTCAAGGTGGAAGAAGAAAAAACAGTCTTCTTCCAAGGTTCGACAAGATCGGGAGGTCATCTACAAGCAAAACAAAGGTTGGCGCAAAGATCGATGGCAAATCTATTGGCATACCTGCTACAGACGATGTAAAAGAAAACATTCGAAACGCATTAAACAAATACTATAAAAACAAAAAAAAACAAACATACCAACATGCATATAACAAAATGTGTGATGATCATTACTCCGAACAAGTCTATAACGAAAAAACAGGAGGCTATGATACCGTACATTATGATGACAACAAAAAACCTTCCATTAACCAATTTAAATATTGGGCCAGAAAACTTCTTGACCCTGTAGAAGCAAGCAAAAAAAGACTTGGTGTATCCCAACACGAAAAAGACTTTAAACCAATCCTATCTTCATCTGACTACTTCATTGCATATTCTGGTTTACTTGAACACCGATTCTGGTCTACTTGAACACCCCCGTCACCTTACGTATTGGCGAGCCTGATT
>NZ_BAABFL010000268.1:0-1986 GCF_039540975.1 Kistimonas scapharcae | reverse complement strand
GCTGGGTTACATGGCTGCGCGAACCTGCCCCATGCCAGCAAGGCTTCTCAAGCTGGCTGAGCCACAGTGGTAATCAGGTAAATGAATTACGGAAAAGCCTCGAAGAGATCAGCGCCTGAAGCTCAGTAGCATCACTATGGATATAAACAATATTAACTTTTGCCATAGAAGCGGCAGATAAAATCGGAGCAATATACCGCTTCTATCGAGAATCGGTATGCACAAGCGATGCATTAGCAGCACCACCCAACGCATGGGAAGCCAATAATGTTTGAAATCCCATATGGCAGAAGGACAACAAGATCAGCGTGAAGCTTATCAGCTTCTGGCTATTTAAGTGGTCTAACGTGGTTTTTGATGTGTTGTTTCATATAGCATTGGAGCAGGCCTGAAAACCGACGGCCTGCCCCTGGTGTGCATTACTCTATCCAGCGAGTCTGGTTCATGCCGCCATCAGCCTGAATTTCTGCGCCGTACATAAAAGAGGAGTCTTCTGAGGCAAGGAATAGAGCCACGGATGCCATCTCTTCCACACGACCCATACGACCGGCTGCCAGTTTGCTTGCAAGTTTTTCCCGGTAAGCATCAACCTCAGCGTCTGAAAGCCCCGCTTTTTTCTCAATATCCGTTACAATTGGGCCAGGGCTTAAAACGTTGATGCGAGCATCGTATTTTTTCAGTTCTGGTGTGAGTGAGCGGGCAAGAGAGCGAACGGCCGCTTTGGTGGCACTGTAAATAGACAGGCCTGCCATTCCCATTTCATCCAGGCATGAAGACGTCAGGATTATTGATGCCCCTTTATTTAGATAAGGGATTGCAGCCTTAACGGTAAAAAAAGCCCCCTTAAAATTAACGTCAACGTGTAAATCGAAAATGGCTTCGTTAATTTGTTCTATGGGAGTCGGCTGGCTCAGTCCGGCATTGGCAAAAACAACATCTATCCTGCCCAGTTGATTTTCACTATTTTTGAAGAAAGCTTCCAGGCTATCCAGGTTTCGTACATCTCCCACAAATCCGATAGCATTAGAACCGATTTCGTTTAAGGCGAAGTCAACCTTGTCTTTCGAACGCGCTAAAATAGCCACTTTGGCACCCTGCGCTGCAAACAGTTTAGCGGTTTCCAGGCCAATACCGGTATAACCGCCAGTAATCGCAATAACCTTATTTTCTAGTTTATTACTCATGATCCGATTCTTTGAAATGTCAGCCCTATTGGGCTAAGTGGCATTGGTTTAGCTGAAAGCCGGTGAAAACAACCGAAGGGACGTGGTTTTTTCATACGCTTTGCCTTGGGGGTAACTGACAAGTTCAAGTTGCATGCCCCAAGGTGTCATAAAATAGACCCAGCTCTCACCGGCACTCGGGCCTGTTTCCATCACAGTCGGCTCTCCAAGCAGGGGGATTCCGTTTTCTTGGAGATAGCGTACCGCCTTATTCATGTCGGTTACGTAAAACGCAATATGATGGCCACCGATATCGCTATTTTTCGGTTGACTTGAATGTTGTTTGGGTGCGTTGTACTCAAAAATTTCCAGATTACTACCGTTGTAACAACGTAATATCGCAATGGCAGTTATTTCAGCCCTTGGATCAACGTTCAGGTGTTCTCGCATCCAGTCCCCATCATCATCTTTGAAGGGGCCCAGTCTGTATATTGTCTGGCAGCCTAAAACCGTTTCGAAAAAAGTGACGGCCTGTTCAAGGTCGGGTACGGTAAATCCAACGTGGTCAACGCCTTTCAGTCCAGGCATGGCTCCATAGGATGATTCCATGATGACTCCATTGATAAGTGCTGAATCAAAAATTGCACAACGGCATATTCAACTGAATGGTGGCCATAAGTCCTTTATTCATATGTGCCTCTAATGGGATAGTGATTATCGGGATTTCGTATAAATTCCAGTCCTGCTGCGTATTCTGGCACAACTTGAACACCGATTCTGGTAACTCTTGAACACCCATTCTGGTAAGTCTTGAACACTGATT
>NZ_BAABFL010000267.1:0-1975 GCF_039540975.1 Kistimonas scapharcae | reverse complement strand
TATTTTGCCTGAAGAGCACAGGGGACGCTCTCTTCATTCAATTTAGCCTTACTTCTTCAGATCGTTAAGCGGGAGTTAAGGCCTCACGTTGCAGTGAATAAAACAAAGGCGTAAAACTTAAGAGCAGTAATGTGCTTTGCAGTACGAAACTGATGCAGGCTGTCCACTTGGAGTGAGAGACAGGAGCATGTTTACTCTCACCGTAAACGGTTTAAGGAAGCTATTTCATTCACGCAATACTCCCGATTGATTTATATCAGTACGCACTTGCCGCAACCACAGGATACTTCCCAAGCGTCATGTGGCGCGCAGCCTGCCGTGAGAGTATGAACATCAACTGGGAAGCCCTGATTCTTCTCGACAAAGTCAGTCAAATGACCTGCTCGAGAATCACTGTTTTACAACTTCGAATTATTAAACAACTTCACGATACCCCCAACCTTAAGCTAACCGCGTTAGCTGACAGACTGTGTGCGGGTCGGGAAACACTGCGTCAGAACCTGGTCAAACTCGTTGACCGGGCAGGACTACTCGAATGCAATGATGAGGGCGAGTACTGCCTGACCAGCCAGGGCCAAGAATGGTACCAGCAACTGTTTGCCGACGGTGAACTGTCTTTCACCATGCCGGTACCTGCCTTTGACGTTGACCGTTCTCAAGCCATATACAGGATTTAATAATATTGATCAGAACAGGATTAAAGGCCTGACATTCAGGCCTTTGGTTGCTTACCGCTGAAACTGAAAATAACGCATTCAATCAAGTCGTCATCGCCACACATTCCCCGCTGACAGGTGCTGTATATTTTTTCCCATTCAGCCTCGCAGGAACGCCATTGATAAAGACGTGCTCAATGCCGTCCGGGGCGGCATCGCTGCATTCCCGTGTTGTGTTATCCCTGACTTGCTCCCAGTCCAGCACCACAACATCCGCAACATATTCATCTTTGATAATGCCCCGATCAGCAATACCAAAACGCTCTGCCGCCTGGGCGGTCATCCGGTGTATCAGCGTTTCCATTGGTAGGTTGCCCGTTTCCCGCGCCATCTGCAGGAACCGGGGAAATGCCCCATAGGTCGCCGCGTTCTCGACACCGGAGGCTTCAGGCCAGGAATCCGTCATAAACAGCGCGGCGGGATGGGTCATCAGCCGCTCCACGATCTCGGGCCCGTAATACTTGTGCATAATCATGCGCGCTTCAGCACGGGACTGATCCAGAATATCCACCATCACCTGAAACGGCGACAGCCCGACCCGTTCGGCAATATCGGTCAAAAACAACCCATTGTAGGGCTGATAGACAGGACAACCGGCTTCGCTGATCTGAATGCAATCATATCCCAGGCCCAGCGACCGGAACGCCAACCAGGCTTCCAGACGCAACCGCAATAGCGGCAGTGACTGTTTCAACACCCCGGGCATACGGGCCATCACCCATTCGGGCAACAGCGTATTCAGCAAGGTGGCGCCAAAGGGATAGGGAAACATATCGAATTTGACATCCACCCCATCTGCAATAGCCCGGTCAAATTTGGCAATGGCTTCATCAAGGGTTTTCCAGGTGCTTTCCCCCACAAAGATCAGGTGGGAAAACTGCAGGCGCACACCGGTTTCCCGCGCAAGATCCAGCATCTCATCAATCGCACGCAGGTTATGGGCTTTCCCGAAAGGGTTCATGGGATAGGTGCCCGACAGGCTGGAATAAGCTTTGGCGTGCACGGTCAGTACCTTGTCATGCTGCTTTACCAGCCGGGCGACAGCCTTCAACTCTTCATTACCGGCAAACACTCCCGGCTTATATTGAAGCCCCAGGGACACACCAGCGGCGCCCTGACACAGCGCTTCATCCAGTAGCGACAGCATTTCAGCCTGCTGTTCAGAAGACAGGGGGCTGGTGCATATTCTGGTTTACTTGAACACCGATTCTGGTCTACTTGAACACCCCCGTCACCTTACGTATTGGCGAGCCTGATTT
>NZ_BAABFL010000266.1:0-1970 GCF_039540975.1 Kistimonas scapharcae | reverse complement strand
GTTTTGTGCAAAAACTGTACTCTGTTGCCAAAAGTACGGCCAGCTTGCTCACATTCCCAAGGTTAAGCGGGATTTAAGGTCACTCATATCATCAATGACAGGCCTCACGGCTTTGTGCTACTTTGCAGAAAATGGCCTGAAACCTGTTCCCCCACCGCCCCCTTGCCCCTTTATGCTTTCTGGATGAGCGGTTTAAATTCTGCCGTCATGAACATCATGATATCGTCGAGCTTTTTCTCGGAAATAAGATCCAAGCTCCGGTGAGCATCAAGATACGCCAGCATAAAATTGATGTCATAATTGTTCACATCACCGGGAGACAGCTGGAAATCCCGCGCCCGAGCCTGTGCCGCGTAACGGCTCATCGCAACACGATCTTCCCTGGATTGCACGGCCCGGTTTTTCGCGGCAAACATGGCGGCATACTTGAATAGATTTTCCTTTGCACCAGTACTCAAAACACCGGACTCCGCCTCGGCCAACTTGATTGACTCACTGATCGCATCGGAGATTTCTTTCATCCAATGCTTGTTCTTTCTGGGTAATTTTGTCATAGCTCGATTGAATAGTCTGAAGTTAATAAGGGGTAGAAACATTTTTTCAGTATTGCCAAGACAATCAGTAGACCACACAAGTTTTTTACCCGCCTGTGCGCTAACCACCTGCCTAAAATCGTCTTTACCGTACTCCGCCTAAAACCAGCCGTTACCACAATGCAGAAGATTAATGGATCCACGAGATTGGTACAGTCAGTCTGACTTCATCAATGCGGGTTGGTTAACCAGTGTCGACAGAGCCAAATCTGTCCATGGCATGGCCTCGAAACACAAACGCACTTCGGTCACTCTCCCGATTTCGCCTTTGAATTTTCCAAGAACCAGCTGGGATACATCGCCTGTTACATAATCAGGTCAAACCGGCTCTTTAAGATTTAATCTCAACTTTACGTGCACGAGACATGATTAAATAGACATGACAATTTTCATTCACCGCAATGCACATGAATGGTTATTGAGTATTTCTATACTTATTCCCATTAACATACGCTAAAAGCCCAAAAAGCGTCACCACGAAAAGGGCGGCAAGACCCAAAACACCGAGCACCTTATTGAGCCATGAATCCCCTAACCACTGCAGGTAATGTATTTTATAGAGAGTGCGTATCATCCGCGTATCAGTTCCCGTTTGCTGAAGCGCTAATCGTGGCCAATCCACCGATATCTCAACACCGGTATCGGTGAATAACCGGTCACCTTCCACCGTGACAATGCTTCCATAACGCTCTGGGTTCGCAGTGATAGCATCATTCACCAATGCCAACAGCTGTTGCTTTGAGGGAAGAGGTCTTTCCCCCAGGGTTTCCAGGTCAAGCTGCTGCCAATGGCCATCCTCTTGAACAATAAGATGGTATCCCAGAATACTGCGCTTTATGGATATTTCCTGCCAACCCGCATCAGGGGTTATCGTCATCGACCCATCCATTGCGTAAAGCCTGACAGGCAGCTTTTCATAAGCCGCTTCGTAACCGGGCTTAACCAAAAAGATCACACCGGTCAGCGCCCACAGAATTAAGGGTACCAGCATAATGATGCCGGCAAGCCGATGGACTTTCTTTGAATTCATCATGACATGCAACACTAAACGCACACTTCCAGATAGCACACATAAAAATGAGACAGCATTATTGATGTGTATGTTTTTACATTGAAAAAACGATTCACCCGATCATTCAAGCGATCAGCCAGATGTTACATATTGGTACTCGTTGAAAACGCAGCGAGCACTCACGTTTGAAGCCTATTAACTCAAACAGAGTGAGTAGCAAAGGGTATGGGCCACGGCAAGATCATGAAGCCCCTTGCCCCGCAAGGACTTCAGCCAGAAACCCTGTGCTTCGTGAAGCTTTCTTCTGCTTTCTTTTCATACCACCGCTAAAGCTTTTCACATCGTTGAGAAGGTTCAGGGCAATA
>NZ_BAABFL010000265.1:0-1966 GCF_039540975.1 Kistimonas scapharcae | reverse complement strand
GCTTAATCCCGACAGATCTTCAGCTGATCAACTTAAGAAAGCGGCTTGAGTTGGGGCGACAACTATGTTGACAAACACCGGATCTGTCTTTTTGAAAAAGACCAGGTTGACGGGCTGGAGAAGCTTGCCAGTGGCCAGAAAGTCACAATGGGAGAGCCCATTGGCTCCATGAAAGAAGATAAAGCTGGCGAATCTGAATAAACGCCAGCCAGGGAATACTAACCGGCACGTGCACCATTGGGGAGAGGCATTTCAGGCATAGCGAGGCAGGGTGTGATGCCATCGGCATAGCCAAGGTCAAACAACATGCCCTGAGAGACTTCCCCCGCCATTTTGCGTTCAGGCAGGTTCACAACAAAGAGGGCCTGCTTTCCTTCAATCTCTTTTGGGTTGTCACGCTCTTGTTTGATACCGGCCAGAATGGAGCGAGTGTGGTCGCCAAAGTCCACGGTCAGCTTCATCAGTTTGTTCGATTGCTCGACGTCATTGACGGAGAGGATAGTGCCGACACGAATATCCAGTTTTTCAAAATCTTCGAAGGTAATGAGTGCTTTAGTGGGGGCTGGTGTCATTGTCCTAAGCCTCATGATGAATAGTGTATGTTGCGCACAATATACGGCATGGGATTGCATGCACCAATGGTGTTGTTAAAAGGCACAGAGCATGCACGGAGAATGTATCTACTACGAATCATTGAACATCTGATGTGAATGACGTTTTTAATACATAACACTGGTACTTTTTTTCATGGTTCATGTTTTATGAAGTGTTTTTTGGGGGCATATGACGTGTAATGTTTGACGACAGTTTACGCTTTGCCTATATGCAGTGTTCCTTAACATCAAAGCAGGCAGACGTGTTATGTCGTTCATGCATAAGATTTGTTCCGCACTGTTTTTACTCGTTGCGATCTCTTACCAGGCGCATTCCGCTCAACTTACCAACCATATGAAAGAGGCCTCCGCGCTGACAACACAAGCATTTGAGCAGGCAAGGCCCGATGTCTTGTTGTGTGTCATACCGTCTTCGTCAGAATCCGGTAATACAGGCGATGTCATTGGCAAGGTTATACCGGCTGGTGATGGCGCTGGTTACGTGTGTGAAAGCACAGCTCAGGCGGGTGATGTGTCGTCGGGAGCCCAGGTGTCCAAAGATTTCAAATGGCTGGATATCGGCCATGACCAGTTGGCCAGCTGGCTTGTCTCTTTTGCCACACTTGAAAAGAATGAGGGTGGAGCCGCGTATTTTGCACTGAGATGTAATGAGCACCGTCCAGATCATGCGCCAGCCGTTTGTGTGCAATCAACGCAAGGTAAGGGGTTTGAGTTTGGTCATGAAGTGGTGGGTGATAATGGGAAAACGTCATGTGCACCCCATGAAGGCGCACTCTATGCTTCGCCTTACTTCCATGCTGCAGCGACGGCATTTAGCAGCTGTACAGGTGATACCTTTCATCCCGAATGTCATCGGTGTAATGGTGGAGGCTGCGGTGCCTTTGAGTGCTCCGCGTTTACTTCCTGGGATAAATGCCCGTCTGGTAGCCATCTCTGCGGCTATGAGCACTGTGTCACAAACTTTTGCCCCATGAGGCCAATTTGTCAGTGGGATAAGTGATATCTCGCTATTGAATGATAAGTGAGTCGTTCTAGCTCCGATGCTGGCCGCGCATGAGGCGTGACCCGGAAGGGCGGGAAATACGTCTATTCGCCAATAGTGACAGGATTCCCGTTTCTACCGATGGCTGCCATTGGAGCTACTCCATGATGCGCCTGGAAAAGAAGAGCGCTGAATCTGGGGAATGCTCCGGTGAGGAAATACCTTTAATTACATGAAGCTTGAATAAGGTGTGCTTATGTAAACATCCCTTTTTTAGTGGCACCCTAAATTAGGGGCTGTTGACGTTTCATTGAAAGCCTTGAACCAAGCCTGAAAATCCGCAGTATGTTGCTACCGCTCATGCTTTCAT
>NZ_BAABFL010000264.1:0-1951 GCF_039540975.1 Kistimonas scapharcae | reverse complement strand
TCAGTTTCATGCTGGATAATAGTGAATTAATGATTTGTCATTCACTGCATTTCTTTAAAGTCACTTGCTCGCAGATTTCCTAGTAAAGTTTCTTGTTTCCAGGCCAGTCGCTGATAATCATCACGGTTTTTTACTAAACGATCAATGCCTAACTGCAGTGCTTTGATAGCGCCATCATATTCCCGTCTTTGCTGCCACCGGTTATACCATCGAGTCAGAAATGAGGGGATAACTCTCCTTAACAAAGCCCTAAAATAATGCCCTTCCCTAGGGCCGTCTTTTTGTTTTTTATCCTGAGGGTCTCCTTTAACGTCTATATGTCCACAGCAGGGACAGTTATAAACAACAACGATATTTCCGGCGTACCCTAAACCATAAAGGGCATGTAAAATATCAACGGAAACAATTTCATCCCCCAGGCTGTTAGCGACATTAGAAACACCAATGGTACATCCAATGTTTTTTTGCTGTTGTATAAAAACATCTTCCCTGGCGCATTCACGATTAATCCCATAATTCCATAACGATTTATTAGTCGCCCCCAGCCCTCCCTTAGGCAAATACTTTTGAATTAAACCTGGCTGTATGAAAAGACCTGACTGACGCCATCGATGAGCATCCTGCAATTCTTTATAAACTTTACATTTATCCCCATAATGAGAGCTGCCATTAGCAAAATATAACCGCTTCATGATTTGCATAGAATTACTCTCTTCATACCAAAATTCATGAAGAAGTAGACAAGTACTTTGTTAAAAAATTCCTAAACTGACAAAATTACACACCCTCTGTGCAGTAGTGATATAAAGCGCATCGCTTGCTTTCTCACCTGATTATCTGGAGCTTGAAGCAAGCTAACCAACCTGCTTGGCTAACACCACCAACAATAAAAAGGGGTTACCAGTCTATGCATTATCGCCAGTTTGTAATCAACCTACTGACTGTCGGTTTACTGCTTTTCAACTTAAAGGCACACGCCTCCACTAGCAACGAAGTCAGCATTTCCAACAATTCCAAGTATCGCTATATCAAGGCAAATGGCCTGCCTGACCACGATCACGGCCAGTTTCCCAACCGGGGAAACCCTCACCGTGTCAGCGCACAGTCTTACCAGTTTCGCGTCACGCTTCACCCCAAACTCACCGAACGGGTTCAGCCGACCGGTCGCTATACCTTTGGCGTCGCCATCAATGGCGTACCGTTTGACCCGGGTTCAGCGGAATACTGGAAAAATGATCGTTCGACTGGCTGGCGAAGGGAAGCCCTGAATGTACCGGGTAAACTGGGTATGGATCATCACAATGCCCATGTCCAGCCCACTGGCGCTTATCACTACCACGGTTTGCCCCATGGGCTGCTGGAAAAAACCTCACCCAACCAACACTCACCGTTGATCGGCTATGCCGCCGACGGTTTTCCGATTTATGCCCGTTATGGATACCGAGACAGCGACAATCCCCGCAGCAGTATCCGCGAGCTGACCTCAAGCTATGTGCTGAAAACCGGCAACCGGAAAAGCAACGAACCGGCCGGCCCCTACGACGGCACCTATAACCGCGACTACGAATACCGTAAAAGCCACGGCGACCTGGATGAGTGCAACGGCCGCACCGGCGTGACACCGGAGTATCCCGACGGCACTTACTATTATGTCATCACAACTGACTACCCTTATGTTCCACGCTGCTTCCGTGGGACGCCGGATGACACGTTCAGGAAACGGGGCATGGGCAGACAACGCCCCGGTAATCGCCCACAGGGTCATCCTCGACATAATGGCCCGCCTCCCCCCATACGGGAACCCCGTTTCTGAGGTGATGTCTGATACAGGCATTGATTAAAAACAGGCTTAAATGAAAAGCTCGCTGTTCCTTAACTCCCGCTTAACGATCTGAAGAAGTAAGGCTAAATTGAATGAAGAGAGCGTCCCCTGTGCTCTTCAGGCAAAATA
>NZ_BAABFL010000263.1:0-1946 GCF_039540975.1 Kistimonas scapharcae | reverse complement strand
TACGATAATCTGATTAGATTATCATCTCACACAGGTCATTTTGGATCGGTGAAAGGTGGACATTTTAAATCGGTGCTGACACCACAGAGTGCAACCGATGAAGACAGTATCCTGAATCTCGATAATGCCCGGATTTAACAGGGTTACTCGTGAATCACGACAGAATTCATCCATATCCTGATTGATGCTGTATAACTCATGACCGTAGTATTCATGGTTACCAGGCACATAAAGTATGGGAGTATCTGGGTACCATTGTTTTGTTCGTTCAATGCCCTCAACGCCTTCGCCAATATCACCAGCCAAAATGACAAGGTCAACGGACAGTTCATTACAAGGCATGAACCGGATGGAATGCATGAAGTGTTCAAGGTGCAAGTCACTGAGAACATGAATTTTCACAGTATGTCTCCTTGACAGCTTTTGTCATTGTCGATTTTTCATCCACGTTAGTAGCTATTGTCATTTTCGATAGGGATAACAGACAAACCCAAAATGACAAGACAACCAAACCGGCGTAGACACTGGCTAACGATTTCGAAGCTAATGGCCTTAATCCTAAAGAAGATCGTTATGAAATCATCAAAATTGATCCAGCCCGGATAATGATCATTTTATCGAAATTGATACACACTGGACACTGGCAGGGCCGTTTGGGTTTCAGTTATTGGAACTTGAAATTGCCGGACTTAGAGGCATTGACCAGAAAGGTCTGGCTCATAACCCTATCTTTGCCAAGGGTTAAAAGGAGTTTCTTGGCCTGGCAGCATAACTGATCAGGCAACATTACCATCTTAGGAGACATCACAGGGTCAGGACCCAATACCATGGAGTGATACAAATGCTTGAGATACAACCCCATAGTTCCATTATATTGATATAGAGATGCCTGATGCTATGAGTTTATGACAACCCCGAAAGTAAGCATCACATGCGTCTTGTCGCTTTAAGGCTCAATAAGTCCAACGTAAAAACATTATATTTTGAGCCAATTTCTTATATTTCGAGTCAGTTTCTTATATTTGAGGGATATTTATTATATTTCTCTAAAAACTGATCCTGATCGGGGTAGTCGGAAATGGACAGCTTGAAATAGCCTTTAAGCTCCTGCCTCAACCGAGCCGTCTTGTCGAATGACTCAATATAGACACGTCTATACTTTACAGTGCGTCAGAGCCACTCGACAAAGATATTATCCCGGCAAATGAACTAGCCCCCTTTTTCAAACAGCCTGAACAGACTGTAAAGCTATGATCGAGTATTCTCTGGCCACAGGCCGCCTTTTCACAGTACACCTGATCTGGTGTGTCGTCACACAAACGCTAGGTCCATGCAGGCTTTAAGCACTAAGGCTTTAAACTCGCGTGAGTGCTTGCATAGTGTCTGACTGCCAACAACAATAAGGGCAAATCGCCATGAAATAAGCTGCGGTTTATTCCAATTGCCGCTTGTTAGCAGTACACAGCATAATCACTCCCACTAACAAAAATCAGGCAGTGTGCTGAAATGGCCGGCTTAGTATCTCCTCCGCTGAATGAGATTCCAAAACTCAGGCAACCTTTAACGGCAGGTGAGAAGGAAACGCTTAATTTTCTGGTTAAGCATTTACCTCACACCTGGGAAATCTATATACAGCCTCACATGAATGGTCTGTGCCCGGATTTCGTTCTGCTTAACCCCTGGGTCGGCATCATCATCCTTGAAGTCAAGGATTGGAATTTAAAGTCCATGGACTACCGGTGGGAAGGCCATGGCAATAACCCGCCCAAATTAATAGCCACGAACAATCAAGGCAAAACCTTCAAGCTTAAGTCCCCCTATGACCAGCTTATGCATTATAAAGAGGAGATTCTGGAGCTGTATTTGCCTTAACTCCCGCTTAACGATCTGAAGAAGTAAGGCTAAATTGAATGAAGAGAGCGTCCCCTGTGCTCTTCAGGCAAAAT
>NZ_BAABFL010000262.1:0-1890 GCF_039540975.1 Kistimonas scapharcae | reverse complement strand
TGGCTAAAAAGAAAAAGTGTTGGTGGCGGTCAATTGCCCGCGAAGTCAATGATAGCAAGGCCTTTCATGATCTTTCCCTGGGGTATGGGCAGTTACACCTGTCAGGTGCAGCTGCCCATGCCCTTCACCGATGCCAACTAACAAATACGCTACCGCCCGCCAACTATTGCCATTGTCGGAACGGCAAGGGGCTGCCGCCCTCTGTCTTGTAACGGGTGTCTCGCACCCTTGAATGAGGCCGGCATATTACCCGATAGCCGCACCACATCGAACCGGTATTTCCACAAAAACCATGCCTAATAAACAATATTGAGTCCCTTTCCTCGTATCTGTGGGCGACAAGACCAGGCAGGCTCCATGCATGACACTTGATGTGTCACCTCAACATCGTCCAGAGGAATACAACCGTGATAAGCAATCCACAGATTGCTTCGTAGCATTCGTTTGATAACGTTTACTTTTAAGAGCAGTCAGAGCATCGCATTGATAACGATTTCTGCGATTGTGTTTTCATTCGCTTTGGCACGATCGCCAGTCGAACCTTCATACGGTAATTCATCCTTCTGTTTAACAACATTCTGGAGAACACTGCATGCTTTTTTTCCGAATTGATTTGCCTTTAAAAATAAAGAGGCAGTTTCCATATCCCGGCAATAGGGGGCGCAGGCATTATACGTTGCCAGTCGCTGCTGAATTCTCTGTGGAGCTTCCATTCTTTCCGGGTACAGATAGGCATGGTAATCATCGACGTTGAAACAGACACGTTCGGAATACTGAAAACGACTGAGGCGACAACGTTCCATCAGTCGCCGATGTAAGTCATGATCAGGCAACAACGGGTGATCAACATCCTTTTCATCAATACCCAGATCCCATGATACCCCCCTCAAACCGCGGGCTTCAGAAATCAATACCAGTGAATTCATATCCTCTTCTGTAACCCATACGTCGTTGCTGCCTAACCGAACAACCTCTTTCGCACCCGCCGCAAAGAGTTCATGGAATGCCATCGCAGAACCGCTTGCTCCCATTGGCGCATAGGCAAAAAAGAAGTCTTCACTCAGACCGCCGCGCACGATTTTCCCCGTTATCACCCCAAGCCCCCAGGATTGTATTTTCATACAGGGATTTTCCAGAAAATGAGACGATATACGCAGGGTACGTTCCGGATTTGAGCAGACGATACCTTTTTCAGGAACGGGTGTTTTAATAATAATATTTTGTTCAATCGTGAATAAACACTGCTTCATCATTAAACCTTAATCAGCAAAGCTGAAACGCTGCTTGTATCGGCCATTAATGGAATAAAACGTTTGTATCACGGTTCGAAATTGCAATCAGAATATAACCTATCAGCCATGCTGGCACAAAAGACTAGCGAGAGCATGTGTTATCTTCAATGTCATGACATCAGGACTCAAAAGGCATACAAGTGTCATGCGAAGCCGGCCAGTGCCAGTCTGCACCGCTGAGGAAAGGAATCTTGCACTGCTGCCAGTCAGACGGCACGCGTCCAGCCCCTGAAATCTCATCAATGGCCTTGGCATACAGCGCCCAGCGGCCGGGGAAGTAATCGTTTTCATCTGAGACGATATAGGCCGGAACGTACTTCAACGCCGCGAAATAGGAGGAGCCCCTGGCACCGATAGCCTCCACCGTGTCACCGCTCACCATTGCGTCATACGCCTCAAACAAGGCCTGTACAGAGGTTGTGACGGCACGCTGAATGACCAGACTATCCGCCACCGGCAACGCATGCAGACGCCCATCGCCATAGGCATTGAACGTGTCTCCATTCAGGTTTTTCACCCTTAACTCCCGCTTAACGATCTGAAGAAGTAAGGCTAAATTGAATGAAGAGAGCGTCCCCTGTGCTCTTCAGGCAAAATA
>NZ_BAABFL010000261.1:0-1880 GCF_039540975.1 Kistimonas scapharcae | reverse complement strand
CAGGCGGTAATGGGAACATGGGGATGAGCTTAGGCGGCAGAACGTGAAATCGCCTTATGTACCGGTTTTTGAGTACTTACCCAACGCTTATAGCTTCCTCTGGGAAAAAGTAGATACCGACTACTATAAAACATTCACAGGTATCCAAGAAAGGCTTGAAAAGCAGTCCCCGGGCGTTGATTTTAGGGAGGATAAATTTCCCGGTTCCGGAGAAACGCATGTTTGCCTTGCATGTACAGAACTAAAGGACATCAAAGAAAAAAACATTGATCAAAAACAGAAAAAAATAACAAAATTGCTCAACATGATAACCGCTATGACCTCACTTGGCGCAAATGTGCGATCACCTGATGCAAGAGGCCGCCACCCACTCTACATTTTGATGACGAGTGATTATTTCCAACGTGGTTCACAAGACATTACGGACCTCATAAAGACGCTCATAGAAGCAAGCGGAGCCAATGATGGCGATACTCGCGATGAAGAAGCCGAACTTACTGTTATCATGCAATTTATCCATGACAACGACCATGAAAGGCTTAGATTCCTGTTAGAGCACGGTGCATCACCTGACAAACCAGGCCGCTGTGGCAATACGCCTGTGCTTCTCGCTATTAGTGAGAATCGAGTTGAATGCCTCACAATCTTGCTTGAATCCGGAGCTGATGCTAACAAGTCTGGTGGAGATGGTATTACACCATTGCTTCATACTATTACTAAAAATAAACATCAGTGTGCCTGTATCTTACTGAAAAAAGCGGCTGACCCTGATCAAGCTGGCGAGAACGGTATTACGCCATTGCTTCATGCCATATTTGAAAACAGAAAAGAGTTCGTCAGTACCTTACTTAAATTCAAAGCTAACCCAAACCGCTTTCATCAGACCGACGCAACACAATCACCATTACTGGTTGCCGCTTGGGGCAATCAAACCAAAATTCTAGAAATCCTATTCATGCAGCATCCCATCCCCACTAACGTCAACATTTCTGACAAAGACAAAACAACTGCATTGATGAACGCATCTTTCTTAGGACATCATAAAACGGTTAGCCTCTTGCTGACACATAAAGCAACAGTTGATCGACTAAGTGCCTATGGCGAAACGGCATTATTTATGGCTCTGAAAAGTACAAGGAGACACAAAATAGCGACCGTCTCAGCTTTGCTGGAAGCAGGAGCCAATACAAACAGAAAAGCAGATGATGGCAGCACACCATTATCCTTAACACTTGTAATAAATGAAGCAACCGAAAGAAATACTATCCTTGATCTACTGTTGAAAAAGGGCGCTGATACTAACCAAACAAATCAGGCCGGCAATCATGCCCTCTTGATGTTATGTATGAATACAACAAAAGAGAGAGACGTAAGCCTAACAGCAACAAAACTGATAATGCATGACGCCAGAATCCATCACCTTAACAACAATAACGAAACAGCGCTTTTCCATGCTGTAAAAAATCGCAACTTGGGCGCGATTCAGACGATTCTGATGACTAATAATCCATCTCGCTCAGCGTTATGGAATGATTACAATAGAACAAATCACGACGGCGTCAGCATACGGCAGATGATAACAGAGCAGAACTACCGCCAAGAAGAACCAGAAATTTATCAATTACTTTGCAGTTTCCTTCAAGGACCAGCACATGAATCACAGCCCAGTCAGCGTGAAGAAGAAAAAAAACAACTGCAAGAATCACTGAAAACCAAAGAGCACGAACTTGCCTGGGCTAAAAGCGACTATGAAGAAAGTTCTCAAGGAATGCTAAAAGAAATCTCCACACTAGAAAGACAACTAGGAGCTGTTGACGTTTCACATTGGTAACCAGACAAAAGCACAAGCCAGAGCTACGACACTGACAAAGTTTCGCTTT
>NZ_BAABFL010000260.1:0-1877 GCF_039540975.1 Kistimonas scapharcae | reverse complement strand
GATGAGAGGGTTAACCTGTTTTCAGCAGATCACAATCTGCCTTGAGCTCAGTCATAGCAAGGGGTTTCATGCGTTTTCCCTGCCTTCATGGCGCTTTCCGCCGACAGTCAGCCGCACTTAACGACCATTGCCGACTTTATCAGTCGTATGCATAAGCCGGTGGGTAAACTGTTTATTCAGGTTTTGATGATCTGTGACCAACTCGGTCTGATCGGTAAGGACATGTTTGCCATTGATGGTCGCAAGATGTCGTCCAACGCCAGCAAGGAATGGAGCGGTACCCACAGCGAGCTTAAAGGTAAAAAGAAAAAGCTGGAGAAAGCCGTTTCCCGTTTGTTGAGACACCGTCGGGAACACGATGCTCATGAACAGGTGAATCCTCAGCATCAACAAGACGATGATCAGCGTATTGAGACACTGAAAAAAGCCTCACGCCGCATCAAGACGTTCCTGAAGGAACAGCCAGAGCGAACCAATAAACGTAACCAGCCGCTTAAAGGCAATGTGACCGACCCGGACAGCGCCAAGATGAAGACCGCCAAAGGGGTTATCCAGAGCTACTGTGGTGTGGCGGCTGTCGACAGCAAGCACCAGGTCATTATTCATGGGGAAGCCTATGGCCATGGTGCTGAACAATCGACCCTGATCCCGACGGTAAAAGCGATTGATGCCCAGTGTCGCTGGCTGGGACATAGCGATATATTCAAAACAGCCAGGATAACCGCGGACAGTGGTTTTCATTCCAGGGAGAACCTGGAAGCCCTGACCAGGCTAAACGTGGGTGCCTATATCGCTGACAACCAATACCGCCAGCGTGATCCTGACTTTGATCAGGCCGGGCGTTACCGGGTTCAGCATAAAAAGGAACGGGCGGCACTGGCCAGAAAACGAGGCAGAACGGTTGCCACCGGACGCTTTACGACACGAGACTTTCGGTTCGATACCCGCACCATGACCTGTTCCTGTCCGGCTGGGAAACCCATGTGGCTTAGCAGCGCTAAGGCGATGATTGGCGGGAAGCCTGCTTATCAATTCTGCGGTTATGTACATCATTGCCGGGATTGTCCGATGAAGGCACAGCGCCTGCGCCGCTCCGACCAGAAAAGGCCGCGTTCTGTCGCCTTCTTTTATAAGGAGGTAGTCGACCAGCAGAAACCGGATGTTCTGCAAACCATGAAAGACAAGATCGACAGCCAGGCTGGCAAACGGGTTTACAGCAAGCGGCTCTCGGTTGCCGAACCCCCATCGCCCATATGCAGGCGATGGGGTTATCAGAACTCACATTACGGGGACACCCCAAGGTCAATGGGCAGTGGCAGCTTATGTGTGCCCTCCATAATCTGAAGAAGATTCATGGGTTTGGCGGGGAAAAACTGCAACAACGAATGGAGAAGGTGCAAAAGTATGGGTGACAGACCAACGGGGCATTTTCGCCCCATGATGCCTTCAATGCTCGCTAAGCCATTAGCGGATAAATAAACCACCGAATCATCAAGCGATATGTCTGTAGAAAGCTGAAGCAGGTTTCATTCATTAACAATCAAGGCATTGTGGCTTCATTCTTAGATTTTCTACAGGCTCGTTAGTTTAATTCAAAATAGCTAGGTGTTATATCTATGGAAGAAACCTTAAAAAAGAATATGCAAAAAATAAACAAGGTTTATCGATTCTTTAGCGATGAGGAACATAATTTTCGAGGTTTGGCCGAAAGCTATCTTTGGTTTAGTGAAGTCGATAACTTTAATGATCCCTTTGAAGTAGTCATAAAGAGTGGGGATTTTGACTTCAAGCAACTTTGTCAGCACCGATTTAAAATGTCCACCTTTCACCGATCCAAAATGACCTGTGTGAGATGATAATCTAATCAGATTATCGTA
>NZ_BAABFL010000259.1:0-1859 GCF_039540975.1 Kistimonas scapharcae | reverse complement strand
TCAGGCGGTAATGGGAACATGGGGATGAGCTTAGGCGGCAGAACGTGAAATCGCCTTATGTACCGGTTTTTGAGTACTTACAATGGTGATTCCCCCCCCAATAATGGACATGGACGTGACGTCTTAAATCATGTTAATAACGAAATTTCAAGCCTGATTCATGAACTCAAAAACATCCAACAGATGGAGATTGAAACCCAGCTTCGCCAACTACAAGAAAAATTTGGCACCTACTATGGCAAACGTAAACTACTCCATAGCAGTGATACAAAGGTGAAGTTCGCCACTCAATTGGCTGAAGATGACAAAGAAATTGCCTTCCTCGTTTTAAGATATTATTTGGGCATGAGATCGGAATTTCAGCGACCTGAATATGTGCGAGCTGCTGTCTTAGCGACGAACTTTGACTATCAAATCGTTCCCCGTTCCAATAATGAGCGCCAAGCCATGATTGAACTGCGGAATGAATGGCAGAGAAAGCTAACAAAACAAGAAGATGAGATTTCATCTTTAACAGAAACTTCTCTATCACTAGTCGAACAACAAGGCGAATTAATAGAAGCACATAAAAAGCAATTTGAGAAAAAGCTCAATTCTAATGAGGAATCCCTCAATTCTCTGCTTCAATCCTACACAGAACAAATGGAGGCTCTAAAAAAGCGCTTCAACGACGATATGGCGACCAAATCAGCAGTTACGTATTGGTCAAATAAAGCAAGTGACCACAAAAAATATGCTAAGTGGTTTGGAGGAATAGCCGTCTTTCTTGCTGTAGTCCTTATAGCTGTAATGGCTTGGGGTTTATACAAGGCATTTAGTCTAGAAACTGTCGCCTACTGGAAGATGGCGATCGTCGCCGTCATGTCATCCTTGGCAATCTGGATCATCCGAGTACTGGTGCGCATCTTCATCAGCAAACTGCATCTGGCAGAAGACGCGGAAGAGCGCGTCGCTATGGTTAAAACTTACCTAGCACTATTACAGGAAGACAACGGACTGGATGGCACTAACAAAGAGATGGTTCTGTCTTCCCTGTTCCGCCCTGGCAGTATTGGACTGATTAAGGATGAAGCGCCAGCCACCCCGATGGATATTGCACTGAAAGTCGTGGAAAAAGCCGCAACCAAATAAGCGTTACGGCGTCGTGGTTTTCACATACGCATACCAGACATTGTTCCCACTCTTATAGAGCGTCAATTCCCGCAAACCATCCAGCCCGTGCCAGCGTTGCCAGTCGTCGCCGATCTGGTCCGGGGCGCGGGTGGACAATCCCAGGCCGGACAGCGCCGCCGATGAATAAGGCAGGCTGTCCAGGCCACTGACCGTCAGCCAGTCGGCCTTGCCGTTGATAAAGACAATCTCCAGGTCAAAGCCCCACCAACACTTTTCACCCTGTTTCGCCGCTTCGCAGCCATCCGGCTGCCCCAGTTGTTCTGCCAGGGTGTCTTTGGTCTGCCCGGCGATATCGGGTATCACCAGGGAACCGGCAGAAGCAGGTATGGCCAGCAGCACACAGCAAAGCGCCAGCAGCGAGCGGACGTATTGAATCATGGGAATAATCCGTCGTTTTTCTTGTTGCCGCCAGTGTGACGGGATTGATTGGGTTTTAACAGCGGTTTCTCTAGCACTGATGCTGGTTTCATTAGTCGTAAAGTACGACTTGCCTGTCTGTTATAGTCCTACCTCTTTAATTCATTACTTTTAATATCTACTTCAATAAAACACCTTGGAATCGGCGTTAATCATTACCGATCCCAATTCAATTCCGCTATCCCTGATCCTTAAATCCCGCTTAACCTTGGGAATGTGAGCAAGCTGGCCGTACTTTTGGCAACAGAGTACAGTTTTTGCACAAAACG
>NZ_BAABFL010000258.1:0-1818 GCF_039540975.1 Kistimonas scapharcae | reverse complement strand
TTAATCCCGACAGATCTTCAGCTGATCAACTTAAGAAAGCGGCTTGAGTTGGGGCGACAACTATGTTGACAAACACCGATATCGACTGGCAAGGTGATTGCCAGTTCAAAGTCACCACAACCGGTGGTTTCACGGTTGCGGTCGATGCCGAGAACACGCAGGCGCCCTGTCCGACGGAACTCTTGCTGTCTGCACTGGGTTCCTGCAGTGCCACCGACGTGGCCCTGTATTTTCAGGATAAAGGGGTAAACCTGGAAAGCCTGAATAACCAGGTGACCTACACCCTCACAGACAGTGAGCCGAGGCTGTATGAATCCGCCAACCTGCACTTTACGGTAAAGGGTTACGGGATTACGGCGTCAGACGTTGAACTCGCCGCCCGGAAAGCCATCACCCAATACTGCCACGTGTGTTTAATGTTGCAGCCCGCCATCAGGATCACGTATTCGGTTGAAGTCATCGACGGTGACCGTGAAACCGCGTCTTAAGCGACATTCGCCTTTCGAGGTGTTGCCCCCGGGCAAGGCCTCGCCTCCCCCTATACGCATGGATACGACTGTTTAGGCGCCGGACGTCGCGTGTATCCTGCAATGCTGTTTGAAATTCTTACAGACATCATCGCTTCGATGGTGAACTTAACGCGTAAGAGTTAGATCGTTGAACATGCCATTTCCAGGCTCACTTCCCGCTTGTTTATGAATCGGTCTATGCACTTCTTTTTGGGGATGGCTCACCGTCAGCCGTGGGATCCGGCGTAGTACTTTTTCGCTTTCTTTCCGCGAGAGCCTCTCGCTGTTTATTCACTTGTTGCTTAAGCTCGGCAGGAGAAAAAGACAAAAACACTTTGTTATATTGATCGCTATCTTCCATCAGATTACAGAAGGTAGCATATTCAACAATAATGCTATTCATCTCTGCCATAAAATTATTGGCAGCTTCCACGATAGCATGTTCAGTTTCACTTAAAGTACCACTAACCCCATATTGCCCAGAGGTTTCGCCTGCCCCTAACACTGCATCATTCTTAGAAAGTGAAATAAGGAAACTAAACCCACTGTTACCGTCACTATATTGCCCCATAGCAGAAGTTAGCTGAACAAATGCGTCACGCATATTATTCTGCTTATCAACCGTCAATTCACATGAAACATCCAACATTCTTTGACACTCTTCACCCACCATTAATACTGTCTTCATGTGCGGCGCTATATGATCGAGAAAGGTTATTTTTTCATTGATCAATTCTGCATAGTCTCCAGGCTCAGGAATGGTATCCAGCGCTTTCTTATATTTCTCAGCAATCTCTTCATAACCTGAAACGGTATAAACCAGCTCAGTTTCATCACGAGAAATGTTATCGCGATCCGTAAAAACAAAACGTTCCACGTATCTTGAAGAAATCATGGTTGGGACATTAGCACCACGGCTTCGATTAACAGCCTGATAGGCAACCAGCGAATTGACGACTTCGCCACATCCAGGCTCATACTGCCTGAAACTGAAGCGATGCTGTTCCGATGCTTTGAAACGACAGCTCTCCTGTGCAAAACTCAGATACTTGTCATGATCAATCGTCAGGATCGACGTATCAGCACTGCCTTGCCGATCACACAATGATGTAATCGCGCAAAATCGTTCCCAGAATCGCTCTTTAACTTCATAGGAACAGCCATTACAACCTAAAACCCCATCACCCTTGAGATAAAAACCTGCTCTAGCCAAATCTGCAGGCAAAAAAATGGGTAAGTACTCAAAAACCGGTACATAAGGCGATTTCACGTTCTGCCGCCTAAGCTCATCCCCATGTTCCCATTACCG
>NZ_BAABFL010000257.1:0-1787 GCF_039540975.1 Kistimonas scapharcae | reverse complement strand
GCGCCGCCGGTCAGGGCATTGCCCACCGTCGTGCTGTCCGTGCCGGTCAGGGTGTCGTTGCCGCTGCCGCCGATCACGTTCTCCACATCGGTGTAGGTGTCCGCACCACCGGTCCCGTCATTACCGATGCCCGTATCCAGGTTGGCGGTGACGTCCTGGGTGACACCGTCATAGCTGACCGTGTCCACATCCGCACCACCGTTGAAACTGTCGGTGCCCGCACCGCCGAACAGGATGTCATCACCGGCATCCCCGTTGAGGGTGTCATTGCCGCCTTCACCCCGCAGGGTATCGGCATCCGCGCCACCACTGAGGGTATTGGCGTTGTCATCACCGGTAATGTCATCGTTCTGGTTCGAACCGATGACGTTCTCAATATCGGTCAGGGTATCGACAGCACTGGTGGTATCCGTCGCCGTACCACTGCCTCCGCCCGCATCCAGGTCCACGGTGATGGAGCGCAGGTGGGTGCTGTAGTCCGCCGTGTCCCCGTTCACTTCACCGGTCGTGCCGCCGTTCAGGGTGTCACTGCCTTCTCCGCCGCGCAGGATGTCATCGCCGGCACCGCCTTCGAGGGTATCGTCATCCCCCAGGCCGGACAGGGTGTCGTCGCCACCACCACCGGTCAGGGTGTTGGCCACGCTGCTGCCGGTCAGGGTATCGCCGGCACTGCCTCCAGTGAGGTTCTCAATGCTGTCCAGGGTATCCGTGGCATCGCCGGTCACGGTCGCCTGCGGGGTTGCCGCTGACAGGTCCGCCGTCACCACCGTGGTGGCGTCACTGTAATCCGCCGTATCCTCATCCGCGCCGCCACGCAGGGTATCCGCACCGGTGCCGCCCTTCAGGATGTCATTGCCATCCCCCCCGTCCAGGATGTCCGCATCCGCACCGCCGTCCAGGGTATCCGCACCACCGTTGCCTTCCAGGGTATCCGCACCACCATTGCCGCTCAGGGTGTCATCCTGGCTGCCACCGCGCAGGGTGTTGGCCACTCCGCTGCCGGTCAGGGTATTGGCATGGCCGCTGGCGCCATCAATGTTCTCAATGCCCGACAGCGTATCCGACGCTTCATTGGTGATCACCGCCTGGGGAGAGGCCACGGACAGGTCCACCGTGACCGCACCGGTAGCCCCGGTATAGTCCGCCGTATCACCCGCCCCACTGTCTGCGCCGCCAATCAGCGTATCCGCACCCAGACCGCCGGCCAGGATGTCATCGCCGGCGCCGCCATCCAGCACATTACCTACCGTCAGGCTGTCGGTACCGGTCAGGGTGTCGTTCCCGCTCCCGCCGGTGACATTCTCGATGCTGGTCAGGGTGTCCGTCAGAAGGCCGCCTTCCGTGGCGCGAACCGTAGCGGCCGACAGGTCAACCACCACATCATTGGTATTGTCGCTGTAGTCTGCCGTATCCGTGCCGGCACCGCCGTTGAGGGTATCCGCACCGGCGCCACCGTTGAGGATGTCATTGTCATTACCACCGTTGAGGATGTCGGCGCCGCCATTCCCCTTCAGGGTGTCATCCCGGTCGCCGCCGGTCAGGGTGTTGGCCTGGTCATCACCGGTCAGCACGTCATCGCTGCCGGTGCCGATCACGTTCTCGATGTTGAGCAGGGTGTCGGTGAAGACACTGCCTTCCTTCACCTGGTTGGTGGACACCGACAGGTCCACTTCCACCCCGGTGCTGTTCTGGCTGTAGTCCACCGTGTCGCCATTGGCGCCGTGGGCGCCGCCGTCCAGGGTGTCATTGCCGGTCGTCGCGCCGGTGCCGCCCATCAGGATGTCATC
>NZ_BAABFL010000256.1:0-1778 GCF_039540975.1 Kistimonas scapharcae | reverse complement strand
GGTTACATGGCTGCGCGAACCTGCCCCATGCCAGCAAGGCTTCTCAAGCTGGCTGAGCCACAGTGGTAATCAGGAACACTTATGCTTTCAGGTGTTTATCCGCTTCACGGAAAAACTTGGTCATGTCATCCCAGGAGGTCGAACGCTTCAGCGTCTTACGGGCATTCATGATATCGGTAAAGATGTGGGTGTTCTGCTTCAGTTCAATCCAGCGTTTTGCATCAGACATGGTATTCATGGCAATCAATCCGGTTTGAAGAAAAAAGCGTGGAACAGGTCGCCATGAATGAATATCTATTGTGCCCACTTTTTGAAGACAATAAATATTCACCAGAGCAGGTTTGATAAAGGGGAAACCTGTTCCACGTAACAATCCAGGGAGGAGTGGTACGAGTATAGGAACGTCTATAATCGGCGTGAAATCATTAAAATTTGGGAGGGGTATAAGTCTTATTTATAGGTTTGTTGTTTCAGGGTTGAATCTTTTTTTATTGTCAGCGAAGCGTTGTTAATATGTTGATTTCCAAGGCTTGACTACGTATTGAGTGAATGGTCATAGGCGTATTTCCCTGCCGCTTTTTATTAACAAAAGTTCATGATGCCTCCACCCTCTGTTCACAGAGCCTCCTGTACATTATGTCCCAACAGCGATCGGGAAGCGGCAGCTTCCACAGCAAACAATGACAGAGGTGGAGAGCAATGAGACAGACAATGAAGCATCAGATGATTCGTGGCATGGCTTTGGTAGCAGTTCTGGGTGCATCAACTCCGCTGTGGGCACAGTATGAAGGGCCGGGCAGCGAAACGATCAAGACCGTGGAAGAAGCCAAAAAAGCCTCCGATGACGCAGAGGTTGTGCTGACGGGTCACATCATCCGCCAGATCAACCATGAGGATTACCTGTTCAGGGATGCCACCGGTGAAATCAATGTTGAGATTGACGGTGATGAGTGGGGCGCAATCCGTGAGCCGGTTACCCCGGAAATGACTGTACGCATCTCCGGTGAGGTGGACTACCACCAAACCGAGCCGACGGATATTGATGCCCGACAGGTTGAGATTATTGAAACAGCCTATAGACCAGCTATGACGGGTTTGGAAAAAGGCTAATGAGAATATCTCCGGCACGGTCGGGTGGCTGTGCCATAGATGACAAGTTGGTTGTTACAGCATTGAGGCCTCTTCAGATAAACGGATTTTCTTAGCCGAAGGTTCTTCGTCAGAGGGTATGCAGGGTTTATTGGTGCTTTGGAGGGGGCTTGAGTCATCAACCGACTTTAGGCTTTCTGCCCAGTTATACAGCTCACCTCCAACATAATATGGATTTAAATGGAACTCGGCATATTTGTAATACATTTCGTCTGTTAGAGCTGCCATGCCAGAATTGGCGTTCACAAAATGTCTCCATTCTGGTAGTTGGCACAATTCATGTTCATGTAGTATTACTTGATTCAGTTTTTTTCTTAGCGTATCGAGTTCACATTGCAATACTTTGGTATTAGTTTTGGAAAGATCATACAGTTGTTCTGTTAATAAGGGTTCAAATTTATGTTCTCTTTCTAATATTCTTTTACATAGCAACACTTTCAAATGCTGATCTTCTCTGATCTTCTCTGAACTTTTCAGTTATTGGTTTCTTGCTTTTTGGGAATTGAGCTATGATTTTCTCTAGTTCTTTCATTTTCTTGTAAGCTAACTGTCAGCACCGATTTAAAATGTCCACTTTCCACCGATTGGATTTGACCTCCCGATTAACCCTTTCATGGCCGATATTTCTC
>NZ_BAABFL010000255.1:0-1745 GCF_039540975.1 Kistimonas scapharcae | reverse complement strand
GGGTCATTGATTACTCACTGACCACCCCCTGTTTAAGTTGGAAATTTCAGAAGAGGCGACAACTATGCTGGCACAGGGGGGTGACGCAGAAACCGGGAACCGTTATTTGCACCAAACCATGATTCGCAGAAAATAAGGATAAAGGCATGGACTACTTGGAACACTGGGAATACGAAGAACTGGCCTGTCGTGTCTGCGGCCTTGATGCCAATGAAACCGACCGGTTTCTGAATGACCATGCCAGCGTGGACGAACTGCTGGATGACAAGCTGGACATTCCCTTTGCAATATTTCTTGATATAGCAAAAGCCCTGCTGCCGTTCACGCCGCTGGTCAGGACTGCCGTATCGGATGAACTGTTCCATGCCTTCATTGATGTCAAGGATCACCGCACGATTGTGCGTATGCCTTACGTGAAACATGAAAAGCAGGCGTTATAAATGCGGCTGCCCCATTGGCACAAAAGATAGCTGGCGGGACAGCAAAGGACGATTCACAGGCACTGGCAGCCTGACGGCTGTCAATGTCATCTGCAAGGGATGTGGTTACAGTTATGCCATTAACCACCATGAGGCAAGGAAGATCAATGATCGAAGTGACAGAAAAGGACATCGGACGACGGGTAGTCTATCGGCCTGACCGGGAAAAGGAACCGGGCTTCATTACGTCCTACAACAAGTATTTCGTATTCGTACAGTACGAGAAAACGCGGGGTGACACGTCAATGGCCACCCGGCGCGAGGATTTGGTTTATACCGGCTGATCTTCTTCCACGGATTCCCACCGCTTGGCTTCCCATCGTTTAAAGGCTTCCACTTCAGCCGGGAAGCCTAGCTGTATCTTGTAGAGATTGGCGGGATCGGCCTTTTGAATCAGCGTCAGTAACAGCGAGGTAAAGTTGGTGCCGTCGTTTTGCCAGTGGGGGATTTCAATATCAATTATTTGCTTTATATGTTCTTCAAATAGATCAATCCCATCAATTTGAGAACAGTCTAGGTTCAATAAATTAAGGATTTCCTGCCTATGCATAGTAGCCATTTGCTT
This sequence comes from Kistimonas scapharcae, assembly GCF_039540975.1. Classification (NCBI taxonomy): domain Bacteria; kingdom Pseudomonadati; phylum Pseudomonadota; class Gammaproteobacteria; order Oceanospirillales; family Endozoicomonadaceae; genus Kistimonas; species Kistimonas scapharcae. The sequence continues at coordinate 701 of NZ_BAABFL010000255.1, read as the reverse complement.
TCCTTTTTCATCGGCCATTGCCAAAAGTTCTTCAAATGTGACTGGTTCTAATTTCAATGATGCCGTGTATTGATCGTATTCGTCCGGTGTAAAGGATTTAGCTATTACTTCCTGCCGGTCTTCAGGATCGGGGCAAAATTCGCCGGATTTGACCAGTTCACCGGTTCCATCCATAACCCGGTAATTGCTGAAATCCCCATGGGCGGAAGCGCCGCCAAGCACAATCACCACACCGCCGTCTGGAACAGGCTGCCCCGGTTCCGGTTTCACGGCGCGGTCTAGCAAGTCTCTGACCACAGGATTCTTTATCATTGTTCTTCTCCGTCGTTGGTTGTTACAGCGTATCCGTCACTATGGATCAGCACCGTGGCATTGTTGGCGATCTGCGCCGCCACCACCATGGCATGGGTTTCCTTGGCTTCGTCCCAGCTTGTTGTCCGCCACAGTTCGTTATCCTGTGCGCCGCCGAAGATCATGGTTTCAAACAGCCGGGGATTGTCGTACCTGCCCATGTGGATGTCCTGACCGAGAAAGACCGTGGACACGTCCACGCCGTTATCCAGCTTTGTCTTGGCCACTGTCCGCCTGTCCAGATTTTCTAACAGCCACTGTGACCACTTCCTTAAATCCCGCTTAACCTTGGGAATGTGAGCAAGCTGGCCGTACTTTTGGCAACAGAGTACAGTTTTTGCACAAAACGC
>NZ_BAABFL010000254.1:0-1686 GCF_039540975.1 Kistimonas scapharcae | reverse complement strand
GGGTCATTGATTACTCACTGACCACCCCCTGTTTAAGTTGGAAATTTCAGAAGAGGCGACAACTATGCTGGCACAGGGGGGTGGTGGAAGTGGAAGGTAATCTTGTCGCGGGATTCCTGGCGCAATATAACCACATCAGCCAGTTTTCGGATGACCGTGTTGCGTTTGAAAATGGCTTTTTCGTTCATCCGGCCTACCGTTGCCATGGGATTGCGGGGCAGTTGTTTGCGGTGTATGAGCAGTGGGCCAAAGAGAATGGCTGCCGGTATACCTATTGTTCAGTTACGACTGAAGTAGATGAGGAAAAGACGATTTCTCGTTTGGAAAAATTGGGATATGAGCGATGCGGTACCTTGCTCAAGAAGGTATTTACATAATTCGTTAGCGTGAATATTGGTTGTGTCTTTTGGATGGGAATGGATTCGGCGTGTGTTTGATAATGTTTATCTTTACCTGATTGTTAGGAGCCATTTCAAAACTATTAACGCGATTTTTATATGCGTGGTGGGCAAATGTTGCATAGTGCTTTTGAGTGTGACTGTGTGCCCTTTTTATATGTTCGCCTGGGTAGTAAGGTTTTGAGATGGCTTCTAAGTGTTTTTGTGTTTTGGTTGCTTACTCCCATTCTGTTTTCATGAATTTAAGAAATTATCATATTTGATCTGATATGCATGATGTCATTATTGCGGTCAAAGACGCTTGTATTGACGCAGCAGATATCGACATTTGGGTGACGCAAAAATACAATAAAAGCCTGAACACGAGTCGGTGTTATAAAAATAAAACGTATTTGGTCAGTACAGTTGGCATTTTTGTTATCTAAACCTTTCTGTTAGTTATGTCTATGAATTAAGCGGTATAAATTACGTTAATGCTTACGTAAGCAGCCAGTTATTGCAGTGCTTATTATGGATAAATTCATTGGCCACAGTTTCAGTCCCGTATCAATAAACTCACCGGAGTCTTCGGCATCGTCACGGGAATCAACGAGCCGTGATGATGGCATGTTTTCTGTTCAGGCCTCTGATCCGCTCGAAATGCCGTTATTCCCTGCTGATGTATCTAGAGGTGGGGTATCAGAAAAATCCATCGTATTGTCCAGTTCTCAGGGTGATCATGCTCATACCGTTTCTGCACATGACAGCAGTGGTCTGGAGTTAACTTATTTGCTGGATCCCGACGTGAATCCAACGGAGAGTCTGTTCGCTATACCAATGTTGAGTAGTGAAGCTGTACAGGAGTGGACTCCGTCGTTCCCTGATCCTGGAGAGCAGGACGTAACTGGTGCCCAAGGGGCTGCCGAAATAATGCCGGAAGTGGCAAGCGTTGAACCGGGTGGAAACGTTGGTATGTTTGAGGAGGCAGCTTCCTCCGGTACAGGTAGCCACATGATGCCCGAAGAGCATGCATCGGCCGCTACAGTTGGGCTACCCCAGCCTGAGTTGGCAACCCGTACCGGACGTCGTAACTTTGTGTGCGAGGAGTGTCCACGCCGTTTTGCGACGAAAAACAGTCTGGCTGCCCACAGGCGAACCCATACAAAAGAGGTGTCAATTAAATGCGGGGTCAGGGATTGTGGCGCCACTTTTAACAATTTTGATCTTTATACCTTAAATCCCGCTTAACCTTGGGAATGTGAGCAAGCTGGCCGTACTTTTGGCAACAGAGTACAGTTTTTGCACAAAA
>NZ_BAABFL010000253.1:0-1670 GCF_039540975.1 Kistimonas scapharcae | reverse complement strand
CCTGAATCCGCGAGTTCACAGCTAAGAAATCGGCCTGAAAACCCCAGAGCCCAAGTCTTTTCGTATAAAATCCCCTGATTCTGATTTTCACCTTCTGAGTGCTTTTTTGTGAAACTCAAAATCGAGCAGTCAACTACCGAGTTTTATACGCCTGTTGCCGGGCTATATTTCGTTGGTCATGCCATCAACAAGCAAACCACATTAACCAAAACCCTGCGGAGGATTAAGAAAAGGCATGGTATTGCAAATATCGACCTCATTCGCACTTATTCCGGCTTGCTTGCCCAAGGGAAGAGTGACTTTGATGCCGTTGACAATTACCGGCATGATGACTGGTACCAGCGCTCAATGGGCATAAAGCAGATGCCATCGTCCAGTCGATTGAGGCAACGCTTTAACGAGGATGCAACCCGGCTGATTCCTCTCATTGAAGATAGTCTCCCCGAAGTATTGCTGAACTTCAATGCACCGGTTACCCCTCTGCCTGAAATGTTGGACAAGCTTCAGCATATTCCGCTGGATATGGACGTCTTCCCTATGGACAACAGCAAGACCAAAAAGGAAAAGGTGGAGTGGACCTATAAAAAGTTTCACGGCTATGCGCCTATTGCCGCTTATCTTGGTACTGAAGGTTGGTGCATGGGGTGCGAGTTACGCCCTGGGGCACAGCACTCTCAGAATGAGTTTATTGATTTTTTACGTTCGGTTTTGCATCGGTCTCGCCGTTTGACTCAAGCAATGCTTCTGGTTCGTCTGGACAGTGGCCATGATGCAGAAGAGAACCGCATTGAGATTGCCCGCTACAATCGGGTTAACCATATCATCAAGCTCAACCCAAGGTCACAGTACACGTGGCAGGGCTGGCTCCCAAGGTTTGAAGAAGAGCAGACGCAATGGCACGAACTCCGTCCCGGCAAGCACTATGCGACGCTTTCCATTATTTATGAAAAAGAGTACGGAAATCAGCGTCTGGTTCTCCGGCTCATAAAACGCACGACGGACTCTGTAGGCCAGATGTTCCTGACGCCAGATTATGAGCTGGATGGTTGGTGGACGACGCTGGATGAAGCCGACTACAGTGATGATCAGGTGATAGCGCTTTATGAGGATCACGGAACCAGCGAACAGTTTCACAGCGAATTCAAAACTGATCTGGATCTGGAGCGTTTACCTTCAGGGAAGTTCGATACAAATGACCTGATAATGTGCCTGGGAGCACTGATTTATAACATTCTGCGCTATATGGGTCAGAGCTGCCTGCTTGGGCCAGACGCTCCTATACGGCATACGGCAAAGAGACGCCGTTTGAAAACCGTAATTCAAGAGCTTATTTTTATGGCTGCCCGTTTACTCAATAAAGGTCACCAATACAGGCTGCGATTCGGTCGTCACTGCTCGGGGTTTAAATCATTCCATCAACTGTTATCCAATCACGCGCTCTGTTAATCGGCTCTGTTTTCAGTACGGAATTTCCAAATATTATGATGCTGATGTGCAGACGGCAGGTTTCAGTGTGCACGGTTACCCAAAACATTGGCTTTTTTAGATCTGACTTGAGCTGAAAATTGATATTCTGGCACAATAAATTCAAATCTGATTAACCCGGTCACCTGGAATTAAGAGATTGACCCGATTGATTGCCAGGTAAATCAAGAACTCACGGATTCAGG
>NZ_BAABFL010000252.1:0-1619 GCF_039540975.1 Kistimonas scapharcae | reverse complement strand
TTCTTTTCCGACATGCTCACACACCTTAATAGGGTTTCAAGATTACCCTTGTTTGTGTGTCCGGAAAACTATAACCACTTCATCGTTAATGATACGACAGTGGAACAGCTTGGTGTTTTGTTGTCACAAAACCCTGTAGGTCTTTTGCTGGTGCGTGATGAACTCAACGGATGGCTGGCGGGATTAAATAGAGATGATAGGCAGACAGATCGAGCGTTTTGGCTGGAAGCCTTCAATGGTAACGGCTCGTTTAGTTATGACAGAGTATCCCGCGATGGGGTGTTTATCAAATCCAACACAATGTCTGTGATAGGTGGCATTCAGCCTATTCGTCTGCTCTCGCTTTTAAAAGACCAAGACGGCAAACACGGTGGGGATGGATTGATTGAACGACTACAGATTATGGTGTATCCCGATACGTCGGAATTTCAGTATGTAGATAAAGCGCCAGACAAAGTTTCTTCTGATGCCGCAAGGAAAATATTCGAACGGTTTAATCAGATAGAGTATCGGCCTGATGAACCGGTGATATTACGCTTTGACGATGATGCTCAGTCGCTTTTTGACGACTGGTATACCTCGCTCATGCAAAATTTGAGGAATGGCGATATAGACCATCGGCTGGAAGGTCATCTTGGTAAGTATCCGTCGTTGATGCCTACATTAGCTGTGGTCTTTCATTTGATGGATCAGCCTACTACGACCCCCATAACAGCAGATGCTGTAAAAATGGCTATGCAGTGGTGTGATGTATTGATGACGCATGCGGAGCGTGTTTATGCTTTGCTTGATAATTCCATGGTCCCAGTAAACGCGTTATTGTCACGATTAGATGAGCTGTCCCCAATATTTAAACAGTATGACCTTGAAAAGAAGCACTGGTCTGGTTTGACGAAAAAAGACGACAGACAGCGTGCGCTGGATATCTTAGTTAGGCATAACTATCTCAGAAGAGTTGTTGACTCTAGCGGTGCAGGACGACCAACAGTCACATTCCACGTTAATCCGAAAGGAATAAATGGTCACTGACAGAGCAATCTGGCAGGTCAAATAAGGTCAATTAAGTTTATTGACCTTTATTGACCGTGATCGGTCTGGTTTTTTAAATTTTCAGGAGTAGTCATATGGAATATGACATCCAGTCCCGTTTACAGGAAATACCCGCCATAGTGACTGAGTGCCTGAACGGTCCAGATCATGAAGCAGCAATTACAGCAATAATTCCTGGTGAGCCAGTAGCGAAAAGTCGCCCACGTTTGACACGGAGGGGGCGCGCCTATACACCCCAAAAAACAGCAGTAGCGGAAGAGTACGTTCGAACAGTAGTTATTAGTCAGACAGGCTGTCTGTCGCTGGAAGGACCGGTCGCATTAGAACTTTTAACTGTTTTACCGATACCGATGAGTTGGTCTCAAAAAAAACGTATGGCGGCACAGAAGGGAATGATTCGCCCAGCAGTAACACCGGATTTCGATAATCTTTCCAAGCTATATTGTGACGCTGTGAACGGTATCTGGTGGCAGGATGACAGACAGATGTCAGCACCGATTTAAAATGTCCACCTTTCACCGATCCAAAATGACCTGTGTGAGATGATAATCTAATCAGATTATCGTAGT
>NZ_BAABFL010000251.1:0-1605 GCF_039540975.1 Kistimonas scapharcae | reverse complement strand
GAATAGTCGACGCTGGACATCCGCATACTGCAGTAGTGACAGGAGGTGGTCATGAATCGATGGCTAATGAGTTGTTTACGTGGATCAACACCATGATCGGGAACGTCAAAAACTGGGTGCTCTCTCTGATTAATACGAAGATACTGGCTCTCCCAGCCTGTTTTCACAGGTTATACGTTCCCAGAGCTGATCCCAGCGTCCTTTTGTCTCTGCGAGTGCACGCATGCCAAGTACAATTAAAGCGCTTTCATATTTCCAACGCATGCCTGCGCAGCAAAACCTTTGCTTGACCAGCGTTTTACACGCAGCCTCGGTAACACCAGAACCGATGGGCCACAGCCTTTTAACCGCATGGTAATAACGCATCAATGGCAGGTTGTTTTTCAGATACGTCACTGCCTTGTAACGCTTTTCAACCAATGCAGTGGTGCGTTTAGGTAATTCAGCCTGTTCAAGCTCATGCAACAGACGACTTGCCGCACCCCGCTTATGCTTCAGGCGATGCAGCCTGTCTTCAAGCCAGATTTTTCGTTTTCCCTCGTCGTCCGGGAACAAGGCATGGCTGGCCCCGGCCACGTATTCCGACACGTGGAAGAAGTCCAGCAACTGAAAGTCCGTGTGCTGCTTCAAGAAACGCCAGTTTTCTCTGGCTCCATCGGCAACACCGATATAGCAGGCATCTGGATAGCGTTCACGGACCTTTCCGACTTCCTGCTCCAGCTTGCGCAGGAATCTGGCCTTGCCGTACTCAGGCGCTTCGGCAACGTAAACGGTATATTGGCGGTGTCCACTACTGTCATACAAACTGACGGTGCCACACATTGCTTCACGCCAGCCATCATCACAAAGCAGCATGCAGGTGCCATCCAGCCCTATCGCTACCGAGGCAACAGGCTCATCAAGTTCCGGGAGATCATAATCATCATTGTCATGCTCTTCTATCAGATAACCGACACGGTCACAGAGGTTTTTGATATAAGACTGTGACAGTTTACGCCCATGGTTATTCGCCAGATCATCCTCGACAGCCGGTGCGGCATTTTTGCTGTATTTTGAGCTAACCATTTTAGCCAGCCGGGGAGTCGCGGAACCGACAATATGTGCGTGGTAATCCAAGGGTGCCAGGGTTGTGCCGCCGCCACTCTCCTGGTAGACAGCACGTTCGCAATCGACCGGACCATAGGGCGTCTCATAACGCTTCGTTACCTGATGTTTATACGTCAGCTTTTGCCCCTGAAAAATAATGGGATCCTGCGAAGTCACATCGAACCGCTCAAGAATCTCATGAGTTCCAAGCTTTCCTGCTTCATTCAGTTGTTCGAGCAGCAGACCTTCACTGACAAGCATGTTGCCCTGGTTTACAGGAACTTCAATTTGTAAGACAAAGGATTGATTATTACGGCTAATGACAGATGCAGACATATTGGCTAACCAGCAGGGAACGGATTGCACAAGAATATGTCGGAGTTTACGTGAATGCCTTTTCGAGTACTTTGGTTTTAATTATTTCGAAAGAGCACCCCAAAAACTCCCTGAAAGGCAGTTACCACAATATTAATCCCAGGCACCTGCCACGATACCTTGCAGAATACTGTTATCGATTTA
>NZ_BAABFL010000250.1:0-1581 GCF_039540975.1 Kistimonas scapharcae | reverse complement strand
GTCATTGATTACTCACTGACCACCCCCTGTTTAAGTTGGAAATTTCAGAAGAGGCGACAACTATGCTGGCACAGGGGGCAGGTTAAAGAACGATTCCGAGAGATTACCTGCTATCAGTCCAGAAACATCGGATCAAGTACCCCTTGAAGCCATGAAAGCCAATAGCGAACTTAATGATTACTTATGCTTTTTGGCTGCTGAAGAGGGAGATCCCTCGAGCAGTTATCAAGTTTTAAACCAAGCATTGTCTGCGATAACAGAAAGGCTAGTAGATGACGAAGTACGCGGAAAAGCACCGTCAGAATATTGCTATAGTCAAGAGTCGCTGAAATATCTTGGACGTTGCTTAAAGCGGTTAATGGAGGGCGAGAGCCCAGATAAAGCATTCAATCTCGTAATCGGCAGGGGTGGTGGTGGCAGGCCAACACCAAATAATCTCAAAAAGAAAAGTGACTTAGAGATTCGTAATCACTCTATAGCGATGTACATTGCTAGCCGAATGGCGGCAGGGGCTACGATTTATGAGGCTAGCGAGGAGTTGGCTGAAAAAGTAGGGCTGCCAGATAAAGACGGAACATTTAAAGATTATTATGTTAAGAAAAAAAGGTCATTATCCCCTGAGATGATTGAGTATTACTCCTCAAACGAAAATAGGTTTGATACTTTATTGGATTTTATTAAGTCAGAACTTATTGGTTTTCATACAGATTGTAGAGAATAAGAAATACTTATTCTGTCGTTTTTAGATTAATTAAAATTGGGCTCTACTGTCTCCCGAGGAACACCTTAGTAACTCATGGGAGATAGTAGATGCTTAAAGAAGAACCGAAGTACCTCACCCGCCAACAAGTCCTATCCCGTTACGGAATCGGTAACACCACTCTTTACCGCTGGATAAGCGATGAAGACATTCAGTTTCCCAAGCCTGTCCAGTTGGGTGCTCGCTGTGTGCGCTTTCTGGAATCCGCTTTGGAGCAATGGGAAGAGAAGCGCAAGACAGAAGCCGCTTAAGCAATGGAAGCCGGGTTGTCAGCTGCCACTGAGTCCCCCGGAAAAAGCAAAGGTAGAACACGTATATGAAACCAGAAACGAAGAAAGAGCGCATCCTTTATGCGTTTCTTGAATCAGGCATGGACGGACTCAGCCAGGTTGAGGTTGCCAGCCCGTACCAGGGTTACACGTTCAGGCATCAGGCAGGCAAGTTCTGGAGCAGTTGCCTCAATTCCGATGTGTCGGCACTCGGCAAGCAAGGAATAACGGTTGCTCGCCAGCCTGACCCGTACGTAAACAAAGCGGGAGACCGGGCTCTGTTCAAACGCTATTGGCTCAAGGATAGAGATGCCGCCCGACAAGTGCTTTCCCTGCTGAACCTGTGCCGAAATAGCCGGAATGAAGCGCCGCTGCCGGAATACCTGGCTCAAGCATTGGTGGATCAATTTCCAGAGACCAGGCAGGAACCCAGGGCCAGCTAATCAATCAACAGCAAGGGGGTTACGCAGTCCCCCTGTGCCAGCATAGTTGTCGCCTCTTCTGAAATTTCCAACTTAAACAGGGGGTGGTCAGTGAGTAATCAATGACCCG
>NZ_BAABFL010000249.1:0-1576 GCF_039540975.1 Kistimonas scapharcae | reverse complement strand
TTTTGCCTGAAGAGCACAGGGGACGCTCTCTTCATTCAATTTAGCCTTACTTCTTCAGATCGTTAAGCGGGAGTTAAGGTACCATGACGTTGCAGGGGTTTCCCTTCGCTTGATTAAGAGCAGTATGGCCATTCTTGTTGGTAAGGTTGAGATTGGCTCCGGCTCTAATCAGTGCCTTGCAGATGTCAGTTCTTCTATCAGTTTTTGCAGCAAACATAAGTGCCGATTCGCCGTCTTTATCTTGCAGGTCTAAATCGGCTCCACTTTTACCCAGTGTCTTGAAGATATCAATATTAGTATAAATTACTGCAAACATAAGTGCCGATTTGCCGTCTTTTTCTTGCAGGTCTAAATCGGCTCCGCCTCTAACCAGCTCCTCGAATATCTTAATTTTATTATGCCGTGCTGTATGTATAAGTGCCGATTCACCGTCTTTATTTTGCAGGTTTAAATCGGCTCCGGCTCTAATCAGTGCTATAGAACAGAGCTCATTACCCCACTCTGCACCAATCATAAGAGCTGAATGGCCGTGTTTATCTCTCAGATTCAAATTAGCTCCGGCTCTAATCAGTGTGTTGACGCTGGAGGGGCTTCTTCCAATATATGTTGCATTTATAAGAGGTGTATTGCCGTTTTCATCTCTCTGGTTCAAATTAGCTCCGGCGTTAATCAAAATACTTAGTCTGGCTCGATTGACGTTTTCAGATGACATGAACCTAGGATAGTATTCAAAGTCACCGAGGGTTGCTGCCCATTGAAGTGGTGTTTTTTGCCGACGTAGATCATGTGAGCCGACTTCATCCAGTTTGGGGCCTGTGCCAATGCCACAATAAGCTTGGTTGATTTCAGTCTTACGATCAGCCAAACAGATTGCCTCAATTTTTAGTAATTCTTCAATCGCCCATAAAGACTCGTCAGTTGAACATTCGCAGTCTTTAGCAATATTAACGGCTATGCCAAATGCCTTTGCGGATGTATTTTCCTGAATGTTTGGCGTTGCCGGTGGGGATTTATCCCTTTCAGATCTTACAGGTGCACTCATTGGTAAGTTTCATTCATTAATACTCGTATAGCAATAGATACTGTCTGGGAGGAAAAGTTCCGGAGATAATGGGGGAGTCAATATGCTGAGGGGAAAGGACTTTCTGAAATAATATGAAAAACACTTATAGCCCATTGAAAAAAGAGGAGAAAAGGTTTCTCAGGTCATGAATCAGAACCGTTGATAGTGTTCTCTGGATATAACTTCTCCGATGACCTTATCATGTGCGTCTACGGATCGTGAGAAGCAGATTGTTTTGCGCATCAAGCGTTTCAATCGCGTTCTCAGCGTCAGGTTTTGACGCTCTATCCGCTGAGTAAAGAACTTGTCAACGGCATGTTTACCTTCCGGCAGATGTGATGCATAGGGCTTCCAGTCATCTGTGCAGTAGTGGCTGAAGTTAAACGGTTTCAGCCGTTTAAGGAGTTTCTTTAGCGTCTTGCCTGCCCTGCGTGCATATTCTGGTTTACTTGAACACCGATTCTGGTCTACTTGAACACCCCCGTCACCTTACGTATTGGCGAGCCTGATTTT
>NZ_BAABFL010000248.1:0-1537 GCF_039540975.1 Kistimonas scapharcae | reverse complement strand
GGCGGTAATGGGAACATGGGGATGAGCTTAGGCGGCAGAACGTGAAATCGCCTTATGTACCGGTTTTTGAGTACTTACGTTTTAGTTACATAGGCCTTTTCCTCAATGCATATTACAGATGTCTCCGAAGGCAAGGTTACTACACGTCCACTGGATGTCTTGCTTCCCAGTTTCTCGGTAGTCTGTAATGATGTTGACGGCTGATCTTGCTGCACTCGACCACTACCACTAAATGACGCTAACGCTTCCATTGCACTCTCCTAATATCACTAGTAATACAATCAATTAGTAACTACCAGCCATATCAAGTTCCTGTTAATAAAAATATCAGGCAAACATAATGGTTATACATAACTGAACCGTTTTTAATGGCGGGATCACACATCCAATACTATTGTCAGATCTCGTTATATACAGGCTTGTCGATTCCATGAGATTTCCGCTATGGTTAGCTGTTTTAGCAAAATGCTCAAGGTACGCTTACTTATTTTGCTCCGGAGCTTCCAGAGCTTCGTTAAACAACGTGTAAGTCGACCTGACCAATGCACCGCCACATCATGAAAAACCAATGACAGACACTGATATAGCATCAAACACAGAACAGCCCCCACATCGCCGCGCCGTCAAAAGCTTCGTTATCCGGGCCGGTCGGATGACAGCTGGCCAGCAAAAGGGGCTGGATGACTACTGGCCAAGTCATGGCCTGACGCTGGAACAGGGCAAGCTGGATATCGAGAAAACCTTTGGCCGTCAGTCCGAAACGGTTCTGGAAATCGGTTTCGGCATGGGCCTTTCGCTGCTCAGCATGGCGGAAGCCGCACCGGAAAAGAACTTTATTGGTATTGAAGTTCACCGTCCTGGCGTTGGCAGTTTGCTGAATGAAGCAGGCAAAGCGGGTGTGAACAACATCCGTGTCTACTGCCACGATGCAGTGGAAATTCTGCGGGAATGCATCGCTGATGAAAGCATTGACCGGATACAGATCTATTTCCCTGATCCCTGGCACAAAAAACGTCATAACAAGCGTCGCCTGGTTCAACCTGCATTTGTTGAAGCACTGCGCACCAAACTCAAGCCTGGCGGTATCCTGCATCTGGCAACAGACTGGGAAAACTACGCCGAACAGATGATGGACGTGATGAGTGCAGCAGAAGGCTGGAGCAACTTAGCGGGCGACAACCAATACTCTCCACGACCAGACTACCGCCCACTGACCAAGTTTGAGAAACGTGGCCAGAAACTCGGCCATGGTGTTTGGGATCTTATGTTTGAACGTACCGCGTAAACTTTATTCCTCCTAAAACACAACGGGCAGCGAGATGGCTGCCTGATCGGTCGTCGTGTATATCCGTGCTGCAGTGGCAGGAAGCCACGTTAGCGAAGCAGGACAGGGACGTCCTGCCGAAGCGAGCGTAAAACGGATATACACGACGACCTTTTCATACCACACAAAACACGTAAGTACTCAAAAACTCCTGTGCAGACCACATGGCAGCCAGCATGAGGCGTATTCGATAATATTTGCCAGTCTCGGAAT
>NZ_BAABFL010000247.1:0-1471 GCF_039540975.1 Kistimonas scapharcae | reverse complement strand
GAGAAATATCGGCCATGAAAGGGTTAATCGGGAGGTCAAATCCAATCGGTGGAAAGTGGACATTTTAAATCGGTGCTGACACTTACGTATATCCTTCATTATTCTTAACATTTAGATCCGCTCCCTCTCTGACTAACGCCTCCATCATCTCACGACTCTGTTTCCTTTTTTTCTTTATGTAACTGATATCTAATCCCAAACCAGGTTCATCCAAGTTCTTACGCATACTCTCAGATACAAGATGAAAGGGCGTATTACCATTGTGGTTTAGACAATCAACACAGGCTTTATTACGCAATAAAAAAACAAGGAGTTCGACATCAGATTCCTTAGCCGCCAGGTGAAGTGGAGTGTTGCCTGACTCATCCTGACAGTTTATGTCACAGCCTTTTTTAAGCATGAAATTAAAAGATTCAACTGGCACCCTTGCACGATTCCTCTTCATCACATCAATAATATAATCACGCTCCAATTGAATAGCACCGGGACATAATGAAAGCAGTCTTTCAGCACCACAAACAAAACCCTGCTGAACAGCTAAATCAAATAACTCCTGAACAAACACATAATCCAATTGATTCTTACGATTCAGCAACCCTACAACTATGTCAAGCACCTTATTTTTAAATTCATTATCACAGTCAGAAGCAACCAAATTGCGCATGAATTGAGATATATCTTGTCGACAATGTCGCCTATCCAGCATTCCATCTAAAATAGCTTTTACTGATTCCAAATCTCCAGACTTAAATATCAGGTCTAAATTCTGATAATAAAAATTACAACCCTGAGCCGAAAATAATTTTAAAACATCAGAAAGTCCAAACATGATTAGAACATGTATCCAATTTTGTAAATCACTTACTCCCTCAGTACGAGAATATCTAGCCCCTTTCTCCATTAAATGTTTAATAACGACTCCCAACTTATGCTTTTCTGCATCTGTCGTCGAACGATTCCCCCCCCACTCTTCAATGAGTGGCGTAATAGCCACACCTAAAGGGCTTCGCCTTTGATAGTAGTTCAGGCCTTCCCAGTTACAATATGCCGTATCATAAAAACTTGCACCACCTTCAATTAAAATATCCAGTAATTTCTTGAAACGATCCACCTCATCAAGATTATAATTTTCCAGATCTCTCATTGCACGAACTAAAGGAGGACACATACGATAATCAGGATACTCATAACCCTCATAATAATAACCCCTACTAAGCTTAACCCCAGCTTCAATCATTGCCTTCAATTCTTCAGGGTCATCTCTGAATTTTTTTATTGCCTTCGCTAGACGACGATCATTTTCATACTGTGATCTTAAGACTGTTGCTATTTTTGCAAATACGAGAACAAACCCACCTCCGATTTTTTTTAACATTCCGCAAACATTCTGTTTCCTGATTACCACCTAACATAAGCCATTCTCCCGTCTAAACTTACGACACTGGTTTTCCTTGGGTTAGGAGACGTGTCA
>NZ_BAABFL010000246.1:0-1448 GCF_039540975.1 Kistimonas scapharcae | reverse complement strand
GCTGGGTTACATGGCTGCGCGAACCTGCCCCATGCCAGCAAGGCTTCTCAAGCTGGCTGAGCCACAGTGGTAATCAGGAAAATTAATGTGTATTTTTGTATAAGGCGATTAACGTTATTTTTTATCTATGGATTGAGGTAATTTACATATGTAAAACCTACTGACTTGAGCAGGGTTTTTAGTGAATATTTTTTTGTCGGCAATATGACGATAAGTGAAGAATATGAGAAAGATACTCTATGTGACGACAGTAAGCAGTACTATAAATTCATTTTTAAAACCTCATATACAAGATCTTGTTGCTCAGGGATATGTTGTAGATGTTGCTACTAATGTAACGGATGATCTTGATGAAGAGATACTTGGGCTGGGAATAAAGGTTTTTTCTGTTGGTTTTCAAAGAACTCCGGTGAGTGTAAAGAATTTAGATGCTTGTAGGCAAATGAGGCTAATTCAGAAGAATGAAAGATATGACATAGTACATGTTCACACGCCGGTCGCATCTTTTGTAACGAGATTTGCACTAAGGAAAGATAAAGATCTAAAAATATTGTATACGTGTCATGGGTTTCATTTTTATAAAGGAGGACCAGCTATAAGCTGGCTACTTTTTTATCCTGCTGAAAAGTTAGCGGCAAGATGGACGGATGTTTTAATAACAATAAACTCTGAAGATTATGCTGTTGCTCGTGGTTTTAAATTACGGTGTGGTGGAAAAGCTTGCAAGATATATGGTGTAGGTATAGAGAAAGTAAAATATATCTTGAAGGATTTTGATAAAAGTGGATGTAGGGGAAAGTTAGGTCTTAGTGATGATGATTTTGTTATCCTTGTGTTGGCGGAATTAAATAAAAACAAAAACCATATCCAGTTAATCAGAGCAATGAGTTTTTTGAAGGGGCGCTATCCAGATATAAAGGCTGTGTTTGCGGGGTGTGGCCCATTGGAAACTGAAATCAAAGGTAATATTAAAGCGCTTGGTTTGGAAAAAAATGTGATGATGGTGGGGTGGCGGTGTGATGTTAAAGAATTAATCAATTTGTCTGATGTTGTAGGGTTGTTTTCAAAAAGAGAAGGCCTTGGTAAGTGTTTGTTAGAGGCCATGGTGTGTGGTAAGTCTATTATGGCAACCAATACCCGAGGGCCAAGGGAATTTATTGAAGAAGGTGCTGAAGGTATACTGTTTGATATTGACGATGTAGAAGCGACAGCGAAAGCTATTGAGAAAATATATGCTAGCGCTAAATTTAATGTTATGAGTGAAAAGAATGTTGCTGAAGCAACTAATAAGTACTTGTTGGAAAATGTATTGGCGCAGTTGAACTCTGTTTATGAAGGTTTATGTATAGAAGAGTGATACGAAAGAGTGTAAGTACTCAAAAACTCCTGTGCAGACCACATGGCAGCCAGCATGAGGCGTATTCGATAATATTTGCCAGTCTCGGAAT
>NZ_BAABFL010000245.1:0-1424 GCF_039540975.1 Kistimonas scapharcae | reverse complement strand
CCGAGACTGGCAAATATTATCGAATACGCCTCATGCTGGCTGCCATGTGGTCTGCACAGGAGTTTTTGAGTACTTACAAATTAGTCGCAGTATCGTAAAAGCGAACCTCTGCCGACGCTAACATAAAGGTCAGGGACTGCATTTCCCTCAATGCATCCACAGCAGGTGGTAGCAGATTCACAATCCTTTCATTACCCGTTTTGGGAGCATGGAGGTGCTGATCCTGTCGGATAGTGGATCGCACTGTTATTGTTGCCGAATCCAGATCGTCATCTTCCCAGCATAGTGCGCAGATTTCACCTGTACGCATACCGGTATATACCGCCACTATCAAATAGCATTTATGAAAAGCATCATTACAACAGTTAAGTGCCCTTCGAATCTCAGACTTGGTAAAAGGATCCGGTTTTCTTCGTCGCTCTTTAAATCGAATACAATGTTTTGATAGTTTTTTGGTCATATAACCATACTCCTCCGCATAAATTAATAGGCGTTTTAATATGGAGAGCCGTACATTAGCCGTTGTCGCTGACTTACCTTCACGGATAATATAACGATAATCCAGCACATCCTTATCAGTTATCTGTGATACAACCTTACTCTTTCCGATTATTCCTGATATGACATGGAACATATCCTCATATGCAGACAACGTTGATGATTTAACATCCATCAAAGTATGTCTTTTGAATAGCTCCCAGAGCTTTTCCAATGTAATAGGCACAGCCGTTTTCGAGAACATTGCTGCACGTTTTGAATTCGGGAAAAACTGCACATAATCAAACTGATTAATAGCAATGAGGTGCTTTATTGCAACCAATCGCTCATAACAATACTTTATATTCTTGACTGTTACAGGAATAGCAAATGATTCTCTGCATCTTATCCCATTGTAATGAAACACTACTCGCAGACCTTTACCATTTCGTTCTACGCCAGGCGCATTTTTTAATGCAAGGATGATTTTTTCTTCTAACTCATCTCGCCCTGAACCCATTTTTCATATTCCTCCAGGTTAATCAAACGCCTGCCATCAGGAGCTTTTATCCATATCTTGCCCATGGGCCATTTGCCGCTGTCTATTTTGCGTTCTACTGCCTTTTCTGAATAACCAGTCAACTCAGCAAATTTCCTTATGCGCACAAAATTGGTCATAAAAAGCCCCCATGGCAGTCAACTTCCATTAACCTTCAAAGCACCCGGTTCAAATCCGCCGCTGAGGTCACATCCCCCTCAATGATTTCCCCTGTTCGCATATCAACCGTGACACCACCCTCGCCTTCCTGCAGCACGGTGTCGTTTTGTTGTGAAATGCCAGCCTCAGCCCGTTCATCCAGACCTACAGCTGTCTGCGCCTCAATGGACACCGGCAGGTATTTGAACAATCGTCGGATCACGGTTTTCTTGGCCATCTCATCGAAGTG
>NZ_BAABFL010000244.1:0-1410 GCF_039540975.1 Kistimonas scapharcae | reverse complement strand
GTTTTGTGCAAAAACTGTACTCTGTTGCCAAAAGTACGGCCAGCTTGCTCACATTCCCAAGGTTAAGCGGGATTTAAGGAATGGGTACCGTAGTGCTTATTGTGGGGCGCTCGTTAAGATAAAAGATGCAATGCTACAATCCCGCAGTCAGTCAGGGGGATCACAGTATACTGTGAGTGATATTGGATGTTTGGAAGGGGAGGTCGCGTTATGTCGCGCATCATGCGCTGGTTCCTTGAAGGGCTGGTGGTTCTGGTACCGATATTGATTACGGTTTACCTGTTCAGTGCAGGTATTAACCTGGTGGCTGATGTGCTCACGCAAACTATTGGTCCGTACCTTAGTCGTGAACTGCCGATCCATGGCCGTTGGCAGGTAGTGTTTATCAGCCTGGTGCTTGTGGTCGGTGTGACGATTCTCATTGGAGCGATCACACATTTATGGCTCGGTAAGCACATTGTTCGGCTTGTGGATCAGGTGTTAACCCATATCCCGTTAGTGAAGCTGGTTTATGCCGCGATCAAGGATGGCGTGAATGCCATTATTGGCGACCGACGCGAGTTTGATAAACCCGTATTGGTTTCAATCGGTGAGATGCAGGTGCCCGGTTTCATTACCCGAAATTCAACCGAAGATTTTGGTCTGGATAACCATGTAGCGGTTTACTTTCCGATGGCATTCAGTATTGCTGGCCGTGTGGTGTTGGTGCCGGCTGACAAGGTCAGGCCTCTGGATAACAGCAGTGCCGAAGTGATGTCATTTCTGGTTTCCGGCGGTGTCACCTCGGGTAAAAAAAAGCGATAAATACTGCGGGGTTAACTGGTGGATGAAGTGTTCGCCCCATCCGCCACGATGCGCAAGGACAATGGACGTATGATAAATTTTCTTCCAGGTGCTGTCGCGACAAAAGGATTTTTTTTTCTTGCTTGTTAAGGCTTTGGATAAATTGATGAGATCCTTTTTGTTTAATGTCCTTTGTCGGAGTAATTTGTTCCATGTTATAGAGTAAGTATTCCAAAGTTTTTGAGGTACTTTAAAGCGTTTATTGCTAGTGCAAAAAATCATTTCTTCACTAACTCCCGCTTTTTTTGCATGCCAAAGTAATTTTTGAAGTCTTTGGTCTTGAGTATTACATTGGCTGATAGCAGTTGTTTGCGGGCTGTTCGCGTACTTGCGCGAAGGAGATAATTGGTCAGTTGGTTTTTTTTCATGTGGTGTTGTAGGTGTGAAATGTTTTCTTTTATGTTTCTCATGTTGTTTTATTGGATTCTTGGGTGTGGCGACTGATTTTGGTATCACTATTACCGACTTGTGATTGCTTGCTTTGTTAGTAAGTACTCAAAAACCGGTACATAAGGCGATTTCACGTTCTGCCGCCTAAGCTCATCCCCATGTTCCCATTACCGCCTG
>NZ_BAABFL010000243.1:0-1395 GCF_039540975.1 Kistimonas scapharcae | reverse complement strand
AGAATCAGTGTTCAAGACTTACCAGAATGGGTGTTCAAGAGTTACCAGAATCGGTGTTCAAGTTGTGCCAGAATACGCACCCTGCGGCCAAACGCATGGGCGATAGCTCTCTTGAGGCGTGGCTCCCAGGCATAAAACAGCCATCTCTGGTTTTTCTTATTACCGACAAAAGACCATTGTTCATCCATCTCACACAGTATTTGCACCTTGGCATTTTCAAACGGAAGCTGCGTTACCGTGTGGGGCGAAAGTGTTTTAAATGGACGATCACCGTGGTCGGGCTGATGTCGAGAACACGACCAATATCTCTGACACCTGAGCCGTTCATGGTCATCGTGATGATGCGATCATGGGTTCCTGGCTTGTTAGCATTGTAGCGGTACTCAAGCTGAAAACTGTGCTTGCAGTTGCGACAGAGGTATCTCTGATTCCCGGTTTCAGCTTTTCCATTTTTGACCACGCGATCTGTCTGCTGACACTGAGCACAAGCGACCTGAATAACTGCCATGAACCGCCCTGAAAAAGCCATGCAATATATCAGATCAACAGCTCTGAATCATGACCGTTTCTCAAGGCATAAAAAAACCGCGTACTGGGGGAAGTATCGCGGGCTAAGACCATTAGGAGTCCGACAGGCACCCCTTGATATTACCGGTCAGAAAGATGAAGAATATGCATATGTATAAAATATCTCGCAATTTATGTGTTGGGTTTGAATGTTGTGTCTTGATATGCTTGATGGGTGTAACTTGCTGGGTTACGATTCGATTTTGAGAATGACATCATATGGAATAACCCTAATGCAAATGAGTGAGCCGCTTCACCCAGGTGAAATATTAAAAATAGGTTATCTTGATCCTCTAGGTCTTAGTGTTACAGAAGCTGCAAAACGTTTGGATGTGAGTCGAAAAACGGTTTCTGAAATAATTAATGGACGCTGTGGTATTAGCGTGGAAATGGCTTTACGTCTAGCGAAAGCCTGTAGTACAACGCCGGATTTTTGGCTGAATATACAGAGGTCATTTGATCTTTGGGCTAATAGAGGGTTTGATTCATCTAATGTGATAATGTTTTCTGGATCAGTTAATGGTTGATTTTTTTGAAGATGATTTTTTTTCTAATATATGTGGAAATGGTTTTCTGAGGATGTCTTAATTATAAGTATTGTTGTTTGGTTTATGTGTTAGCTATCTATTTTTTTGAAGATGTTAACAAATAAATAACTGCCATGTTTCTCGATTATCAAATAAAAAGGATAAGTTCAGCGCTGATGGAAAAACTAATGTCAGTTGGCAACGTGTTGAGTGTTTTTTAATTAATCATTAGGTAAACCCCCGGCTATGCCGGGGAGACTCGCATAGGTTTTACCGAGGCGTCGGTAGCTAATCTCGAGGT
>NZ_BAABFL010000242.1:0-1381 GCF_039540975.1 Kistimonas scapharcae | reverse complement strand
TTTTGTGCAAAAACTGTACTCTGTTGCCAAAAGTACGGCCAGCTTGCTCACATTCCCAAGGTTAAGCGGGATTTAAGGATAAAAAGTGGTTATAATCGCAGCGTAAAATCACTTTATGATTGCGCTTTTCAGGGACGCTAATCACACGAACATTGAAGTCATATTCACACACATTGTCTTACAAAAACCACCTAAAGTATTTCCTTCCAGATTGACAGAATCAATTGACATTCTTGTATAAAAAACAGATTAAATAACATTTCCATTATTGTTTACAACAACATATCCCAAAAAAATGAACTTTATCAAGCCTCAAAAGCCCAAGAAAGCAACCTACGGCACAACCCGCAATTAAAGAATTTGTCGATAGCAACGTATTTCACCATGCAAGCGTTTTATCGAGTAATTGCAATTAACAACAAGTAAGCACTTTCCTTTTTTAGAGGAGTTTCATCATGGCATGTCCTGCACCATTGACCGCAGCCTCATATAGCTGGAATGCAAACAACGAATCTTGTTATCCATGCAGAATCTTCTTATCCATTTGTGCCGCCATTGCTAATATTTTCTGCTGTTATACAGTCGAAGCTGCAGATGTCGACACATTGCTGCAAGAACACCCGGAATACGCAAACTGTTACTTTGCACAGTCACTTGGAAGGCGCAGAGTAGATAAAACCGAGACTTTTGACACACTCTCAAATACAGCAAAAATATCCGATCCTGACCAATTAAAGCCAAAGAAGAGCGAAAAGGAAGACGCACCTCTCCCCATCGCTGAGGAGTTAATTGATATACCCACACAGTTCGAACATCATTTCAAAGTTGCGGTGGACGGTGATCCTGGTTGCGGTAAAAGCACCTTCATTAATACCATGAGAGGCTTACGCGCCTCCGATGATGATGCTGCCCCCGTTAGCGTAACTGGCCAAGAAGTAAAACAGACTTCATTTTATGAATTGGATAACTCCATTGTGTTATGCGAACCCGCACCAGTGTCAACAGCGCACTTTGGGCATACCCGTTATAATAATTTCGATGCTGCAATCGTTCTCTGTACCAATAGAGTGACAAAAACTGCAATCAATTTAGCTAAAGCAGCTCAGGCGTCTGACAAACCTTTTTACATTGTAAGAACCAAAATTGATCAGGACCTTCGAAATGCACGCGCGGATGGTATAAATGAAGAGGATACACAGCAATCAATCTATAGCAATACAGAAGATGAGATTCAGCGCGCAAATTTGAAGCCCAGCAGCGACACATTTATGATAAGCAATCTCCTTGGACATAAAACCGAACCTGATTACCACTGTGGCTCAGCCAGCTTGAGAAGCCTTGCTGGCATGGGGCAGGTTCGCGCAGCCATGTAACCCAGCCT
>NZ_BAABFL010000241.1:0-1372 GCF_039540975.1 Kistimonas scapharcae | reverse complement strand
GGCTTAATCCCGACAGATCTTCAGCTGATCAACTTAAGAAAGCGGCTTGAGTTGGGGCGACAACTATGTTGACAAACACCGGAACCAGGCACGAAAACACCTGATGGCGCCCATGTCACTTGGCAAGCCGTATCACCCAAATTTGTAACTTACGCAAGTATAGGGTGAATATTACAGGCTTTACGGCAAGCTCTGGCACCCCGGTCATTAAACACGGTGCCACCCATCATTGAGCAGACAACAACGACAACAAGCAGTCACAACACGGGAGTCACAATGAAAAAACTGCTGAAACAGACTGCGGCCATACTCATGACCGCTGCCCTCTCAAGCCTGGCCATGGCCAGTGCGGAAAAGCCGTTGAAAGTCGGTTTTGTCTACGTCGGCCCGGTAGGTGACGCCGGATGGACGTTTGGCCACGACGAGGGCCGCCGCGAAATGCTGGAAAGCCTCGGTGAAGAGAAAGTGGAAACCACCTTTGTTGAAAGTGTCGCTGAAGGCGCCGATGCGGAGCGGGTAATCCGCACCCTGGCACAGCAGGGTCATGACCTCATATTCACCACCTCATTCGGCTACATGAATCCGACCCTGAAAGTCGCGAAACAGTTCCCTAATGTTAAGTTCCAGCACGCCACCGGCTACAAGCGGGCGAAGAACGTTGGCACCTATTCCGCCCGTTTCTATGAAGGACGCTACCTGACGGGTGTCATCGCCGGTCACATGACCAAGTCCAATACGATTGGTTACGTGGGCTCCTTCCCGATACCGGAAGTCGTTCAGGGCATTAATGCATTCACCCTGGGACTGCGCTCCGTGAATCCGGACGCCAAAGTGAAAGTGGTCTGGATCAACAGCTGGTATGACCCCGCCAAGGAGCGCGAGGCAGCTGAAAGCCTGATCGCCCAAGGCGCTGACATTATTAACCAGCACACGGATTCACCGGCACCGGTACAGGCCGCCCAGGATAAAGGCGTCTACGCATTTGGCTATGACACCGACATGACCCGGTTTGGTCCCGATGCCCATCTGACCGGCAGTCTGGTCGACTGGTCCGGATATTACACCGATACAACCAAAGCTGTGCTGGACAAGAACTGGAAAGCCGGTGATGTCTGGGGCGGTTTCGCCGCCGGTATGATTGAGATGGCGCCGTATAACAAAGCCATCCCGGAATCTGTAGTCAAGCAGGTTGAAGCCCTTAAGGCCGAGTTATCTAACGGTGAACTGGCCATATTCCAGGGTCCTATCAAAGCCCAGGATGGTTCAGTCAAAGTGGCAGCGGGAACCACGCTCCTTAACTCCCGCTTAACGATCTGAAGAAGTAAGGCTAAATTGAATGAAGAGAGCGTCCCCTGTGCTCTTCAGGCAAAAT
>NZ_BAABFL010000240.1:0-1322 GCF_039540975.1 Kistimonas scapharcae | reverse complement strand
GGCTGGGTTACATGGCTGCGCGAACCTGCCCCATGCCAGCAAGGCTTCTCAAGCTGGCTGAGCCACAGTGGTAATCAGGTATAAGTTTGAAGGTGATGGATGGCAGTTTGTTGATGATATCGGCTTTAGTGTTGATGAAAAAGTGGAGCGTGTCGAGCCCCTTGAACCTCGCGCAATTTACCTCTCTATTGTTGATGCGAATAATGCGTGTGATCAGCATATCGCCCAGCCTGGAAGGGATGATGCGGTTGTTATAATGAATAAGGCTGTGAAGTGTGGCTATCTATCCGTTGTTGGTAAGCTGATTAAGGGAAGAGTCTCTCCCAATCTTGTCAATGCAGAGAATCAAACGCCATTGCAGTTGGCTGTAAAAGCTAATCATCTTGGAGTGGTTGAATATCTTCTTCTCCACGGTGCCGAGGTAAACCGGGAGGAACCCGGATTTTACCAAGCGGCGCCTGTTCATCGTGCTGTATTAAATGATCATTGCAGTATGCTTGCGCTATTAATACGCTACGGTGCCAATTGCGAGGCCTTAACAGGGCTTGGAGAGTCTCCTCTCTACTTGGCTGCGAATATGCGACGGTTAGACATGGTGAGCTTGTTGTTAAAGCAAAACGTTAATTGCAATCAATATTCTGGTCGCAGTTTCGGCGAGTTCGTTCCTTTCAGTGTTGACTACGGTGCTACAGCTTTGCATTTGGCTGTTTATCACGGTGATTGTGCTATTGTCCGGCAGCTCTTAGAACATGGTGCTGATGTGAATGCCAAAACAAGAGGGCATCGTGAAACGCCATTAATAAAGGGGGTGTGGCGTCAAACGCACGGCGATCCTATAAAGTTGATACTTTTATTGTTGCAGTACCCTGTTCGCGCACCCAACCCACTTTTTCTGATTCGTCATCCAGAGAGGCATGCCACTAAAGACATGACTCCGTGCTTAATGCTTGTTAATCATCTTTTAGAGCAGAAAGAAAGGATGAAAATTGCTGATATTCTTGATGCGCGTTTTTGTGAAACAGCGAGTCCTCCACTTGTCAGGCCTAATAGTTTGCAAGCTATTGCAGGGCAGAGGGTGTGGAAGTGCTTATGGGAAAATAAGGGAAGACAGTGCTTGTTCTGGATGTACAGTGAAAACGAAAAGGGGGTCTCGAAGCTATTGCGCTTGCCTTTAGCCATGGTTCGTTATCTACGTTTTGGTCAGGCTCAAGCGGATTTGGAAGGATGACCTGATTTAAAAATTTCCTGATTACCACTGTGGCTCAGCCAGCTTGAGAAGCCTTGCTGGCATGGGGCAGGTTCGCGCAGCCATGTAACCCAGC
>NZ_BAABFL010000239.1:0-1321 GCF_039540975.1 Kistimonas scapharcae | reverse complement strand
TTCATGCGTCCTGTGTCATAAGTCGAGTGTCGCTTGTCGCCCACCGACGCCCACCAACGCCCTGTCCTTCCGATGTTGAGAGCGCCACGGTGTGGACACCCTGGCACCCCTGACGCTTTTGCTGTTGGCGTCAGCCGAAGCAGTCCGTCAGGACTGCCCGACACGCCTTGATTGACACGCGACTATCGCCCAAGGCTTTAGCCCTGGGCGATGGTTGCTTGTCACATATCAATGTTGAGCGCCTGTGCCCGAACGCGAGCGTCCAGTGCGGCTACACGCTTGGCGGTTGTCGCGTAACGGTCGCTCATGGCACGGGCTGTGTCGTAGTCGAACGCATACTGCCGTTCCCCGAGAATGCTGTCCGTCACCTCTGAGCCATAGGGCAGGGTGTGGCGACGGGCACGCTCGAAGCGAGACGCATAGGCGTTCCATACTTCGCTACAGGCCAGATGCAGAACGTCCAGCGCCTCGATGTAATCCGCCACTGCCGGACGATCAGCGGCGTCCATGGCGTATTTATCGGTGGGCGTCTCGTCACGGATGTCCTTGGCTTTCGCCTGCTGGCGAGCCAGTGTCCGGACATCCGACTCATGGCGGCGTTCTGCGGCAGCGACACGGTTCACTGCGGCGTTGAAGATACTTTCCAACGCGAAGATCACGTCCCGTGTCTCATAGCGGGGGATGTTGATGTCTTCCCCGTACTCACCACCGCCGATCACGGTTTCCTGACTGCCTGCAATGTCCACGAATGCCGCCAGCGGTGCTGAATCAGACAGCCGGTGGTGCAGGGTGTTGGACAGCAGGGTCAGCAGTTCGGCGCTGTAGTTCCTGCCGACACAAGACTCAAGACCGGCACGGAACAGCTTCTTGCCGATGGCCTTGAGCTTGGTCTGGTTGGTATCCAGCTCGTCACAAGGCATTGGCTCTTTGGCTTTGTTGGCCTTGCGAGTGGCGGCTGCTTTCTTGGCTGCGATTGAACGTGCGTTGTTAGTTGTCATATTGACTTCCTCTTTAGTGATTGATTGAGTGACACCTGCCTTTTGCCGGTGTCATAAAGAAAAAACCCTCTTGCGAGGGTAAAAAATGTCAGGTTCAGGCTGCGTCCTCCTCCTGTTGCAGCCGTTCCATGATCTCGACCAGCAGCGAAGGCTCCATGCCCCAGATGTCGCTGCTCACTTCCCGTTCAAGGGCGTTGTCGCGCTCGAAGAAATCCTCCGAGTCCTGACCTCCGGCCTTGATGCCATTGGGTCTGACGGTTATCTGTCGGTAATGCACCATGCCACCTTCCTCCTCTGTTGATGACAAAGAAGAAAACCCTCTG
>NZ_BAABFL010000238.1:0-1284 GCF_039540975.1 Kistimonas scapharcae | reverse complement strand
GGCTTAATCCCGACAGATCTTCAGCTGATCAACTTAAGAAAGCGGCTTGAGTTGGGGCGACAACTATGTTGACAAACACCGGGTCTGGAATCCGGTAGTTCCGTCAGGTAACGATAATTACGGACAGAATAACTGTCTTGAGAAATAGGCGAGAGATAAGGTTTATTGTATTTGATGGATTGACTGACAGAGTTTGCTCCCTCTGTTACAAAAAGTTCAGCGCATTGAATAATCCCTTTAAAAAAAGCATCACTGACTGGCCCGGTATTGACCAATAGCAGACACGGTTTGGATTCATCATAGCGTCTACTCAGCTGATAAACATCAACATCTTTAAGGTTATTAATGCTAACGGCCCTCAAGTTTACCGACGAGGGCAGCGAAAGCTGATCTATCAGCTGGTTCCAATCTTCTAAAGGAAAATCATTAAGAAAAAGAATGGCCACATTACGCCTTGCAAGCATCCCAGACTGAGCAATAGACGTTACGAGCCGGCAGGCAATGGCGCCTTTTTCACCTTTGATCACATGTTGATTTAGGCCGTACACACCACACAAACTCAGTTGCTTCCGCCTCGCCTGCTCCAGCAACGTGATAAGTGCCTTTTTCGGTGACAGTAAGGGAAATAATTCCAGTTCAGTTTTTCCTGCACGAACAACATCCCCCCCATAAAAGCGATCTGACAATTCAAACAATGATGGCGCACCATGCACGACCATTGACTCACGATGCACATATTTCAGGGGGTATGTCTCAATCGCATATGAACCATCATCGGACATAGTGCGCATGGCAAGACAACGTCCTTCAACTGACCATTTATAGGGAGACAACAAGAGATGGTAATTAACCAAGCCTTTTTGCAAAATGGGTAAAAAACCCTCCCCATAAATACCAGACAATAGCAGGTTAACCTCTAGTTCCCTGAATTCTTGCTGTAAAGCGGATTCTTCCAGTAATGCCCTCAGGTGAAAAAAACGGATATGACTTGACGTTCCGCATCCCCATTGAAACGTCCCTTCTTCCTTATCAAAATCAACCGAAGGAAACAGCTTGCCCAATTTCTGGTGGCTCCATTGTTCTGGGCGGGTATACCGTCTCGCGGCATCATCAAATGCATCACAGTCTACTGACCCGCGCGGACGGGGTTGTTCCTCATTTGTGTCGATCAGTTGCCCCGTGGATAGGCAATTATCACTTGCTAGGGAACCTGCGATTAAGTCCCCGATAATAAGCTAATCTCCTCTCAGCCCTTGCTGGAGATTAGCCATGGACCAACAGCTC
>NZ_BAABFL010000237.1:0-1267 GCF_039540975.1 Kistimonas scapharcae | reverse complement strand
GATGAGAGGGTTAACCTGTTTTCAGCAGATCACAATCTGCCTTGAGCTCAGTCATAGCAAGGGGTTTCATGCGTTTTCCCTGCGTTCCTGGTCAGCGGTCAGGGAACCCACCCGGGCGGTATAACCATCACTGATCACCAGCGCCTCATTAAAAATAAACAGGTCGCTGATTTCATCCTTATAGGTTTGCAGCTGGTTAAAGGCATCCCAGATATCCACATTCTCATCACCGGGGCTTTTTAGCTCCAGCACCGCAAAGGGGATGCCATTAATAAAACAGACAATATCCGGGCGGCGAGGGTTCTTGGTGCCTGTCAGAGTGAACTGGTTCACCGCCACAAACCGGTTATTGGCGTCCGACTCAAAATCCACCAGAAAGGCATGGTCGTTGACCCACTGCTCATCGTCGCCTTTGTAATCCACCGGCACACCGTCCAGCAGCAGCTTGTGGAAGTGCCGATTATTGGTGATTAGATCAAGGCTTTCGGGCTTGGTCAGCGTGGCCCAAACCTGCTCAAAGCAGCCAGAAGGGAGATGTGGGTTTAATTGGGTAAAGGCTTTTTCCAGGTCTGGCTTGAGCAATACGTCCTGATAATTGCTGAGCATGGGGTTTGAGCCATCAGGAGCAATATCGGGGCCGTGGAGGACTTCCCAGCCAGCCGTGCGGAACCACTCTAAACAGAGTTGTTCTAGTTGGTCTTCCGTGATCATGCTACGTCCTCATGTTCAACCGTTTCTACAACCGGGTTATTCCAGCAACCATCACTTGTTGAATCAAAGAAAACCAGCTTGTCTAAATTAAGTGCTTTTAACTTTTGTTCAATTTTTCCACACAGAACATCGTCATCACCGTATATTGCAACAGCTATTTTTTTTACGGTTGATTTTCCTATTTGATCGATGATGTGTTGATCCTGGTCACCAAAACCCCAGCCATACACAACGAGAGTTTTTTCCAATGATGGTAATACTTCAAAGAAAACACGCTCAAAATAATTGCAGCTAGAAATAGCCTCGCGCTTATTCTCTTCTGTACCTTCACATATAAAAGCAGGAGATATATTCCCGGCCTCCCATTGGTTTAAAATAGCTTCTAATAAATTATCATTACTTCCTGTGTGTATTTTACGCTCACCCGAAAACCCCTCTCTGCGCAATACCAAATTGCCATGAGGGTAAAAATATAACCTGATTACCACCTAACATAAGCCATTCTCCCGTCTAAACTTACGACACTGGTTTTCCTTGGGTTAGGAGACGTGTCATG
>NZ_BAABFL010000236.1:0-1262 GCF_039540975.1 Kistimonas scapharcae | reverse complement strand
GAAAGCATGAGCGGTAGCAACATACTGCGGATTTTCAGGCTTGGTTCAAGGCTTTCAATGAAACGTCAACAGCCCCTAGTAAACCGGTTCGATATTAAATCCGGGCATGGTGAAGAGGCTAAACTCACAGCCTGATCTCCCCTCCTATGAGAACTCTCAGCATTTAGAGCATCGCCCTCATCCAAGCTATAAATCCCGGAGTCTTGTGACCCTGATCTTGTTACTTTTGTGTGTATTCTTTCCCCTATCCCCGCACCAGGGCATGCCAAATCAAGGCCTCCCGTTTCTGAGTGATGAATAGTGAAAGGTAAAGCGCTATTGTTTGACGCCATTTGTGAAGAATATCCATCATCTTGTTCACGCGACTTATCGCCAGCTTGCATGACAGGTGATAGTGATACTCCATGCTTTTTCACGGTATGACCGTTGCAATCTTCCGGATCAGAAGCCGATAGGGATTTCATCAACGATTTGTTGCTTTCTGTAGAAGCGATTACGCCACTATCCGACAGGGAAATGCCACTAGCATTAACGCCCACAACATTATTATTAGGATCGTCGGCTTCCACTCTCTTACCCTCCCTCATCTCAGTGGCAGGAATATCAGCCATACGCTTTCCACGGAGCTTCAATTCAGCAGTAGACTCAACCTTGTGGTCTGTAGAAAGATGTCTAAGCAGTGCGTTCCTGAAATAAAAGGCCTGGGAACACAACCGACATGGATAGCTATTTTCATTCTTCTTTTCATAAGAAACGGCTACCTGTGTCGATTCTCCAGATCGACACTCTTGATCAAATCCAGTTTGGTTATGAAACACTGTCGCAGACATTTCCGTTAATTTTGGGCTAGCAGCCCTCACAGGTGTTTCACATCGAAAAGCAGGTGTTGAAAGATCACCATGAGAATCAACCTCTTGCGGCTCTGCTTCATGTCCATTAGCAGAAAAAGGCGCCAGGCAGTCAGATACTTCAATATCCAGATCCAGTATTGAATCAAAATCCAAAACGGGAAAGTTTTCACTCACTGAACACAAAGCTGGCGACACTATAGCGCTCACTGTGTCCTGTGTAGTGACATTTTTGCCACCCGATAGTTTCTGTCCACAATCTGTTTCACATGCAGCATTATCTCCACGGAGGGCTACCGGTTTCACCTGGTTTTCAGATGCCTGTGTACTTGAAATGTAAACATCCCTTTTTTAGTGGCACCCTAAATTAGAGTTTTCCGACAGCTCGGATTTAGCCAGGTATTCCCATGGCGT
>NZ_BAABFL010000235.1:0-1231 GCF_039540975.1 Kistimonas scapharcae | reverse complement strand
GTGCTCCGTTACCAGACCGCCGCCTGATCACCATTGCCATGACCTGCTGCAAGACAATGGTTTCCTGTTTTGCCGGATACTGTCCGGCATGAATCCTCTGACTTCAAACCCTGCCAATCTCATTGAATCCCTTCAGCTGGAAGTCTCCATGCTGAAGCGGCAACTGGCATGGTATGAAGAGCAGTTCCGTCTGAATAAGCACCGACAGTTCGGTGCCGCCAGTGAGCGATTTGACGCCCAGGGTCTGCTGTTCAATGAAGCGGAATTGCTGGCGGAGGAGAACGAGGCCGACGATCAGGACACTACACCTGACGATACCCGGCCCGTTGCCGCCCACCAACGCAAGAAACCGGTCAGAACAGAACTGCCAAAAGACCTCCCCCGTGACATCCGGATTCTGGATGTTCCCGAGGAAGAGAAGTGGTGTGCCTGCTGTGAGATCTTTCGCAAGCAAATAGGTTTTGACGCCAGCTGCAAGCTGGAGATCATTCCGCCTCAGTTCAATGTCATCGAATACCGTCGCATCAAGTACGGCTGCGCCTGCGAAAACGGTATTGTGACAGCCCCCATGGTGGCCATGCCCATCCCGAAGAGCATCGCCACCCCCGGCCTGCTGGCCTGGGTGATGACCAACAAGTACTGCGACGCTCTGCCACTGTACCGCCAGGAATTCATCCTCAAGCGCATTGGCGCAGAGATCAGTCGTGCGACACTGGCGGAGTGGATGATCCGGTGCGCCGAACTGCTGGAACCCCTCTACCAGGCTTTGCAGAAGCTGCTGGCCGAACAGTCACAGCTCCATGCCGATGAAACGACGAACCAGGTGCTGAAAGAGCCGGGGCGTGCGCCGCAGTCGAATTCCTTTATGTGGGTCTACCGCACGGCGGAAACCCTGGATAAAGCGATAATCCTCTACGACTACCAGACCGGAAGGGGGCACCTGCATCCCGAGAACTTCCTGTCCGGCTTCAGCGGCTACCTGCACTGTGATGGCCATTCTGCCTACAAGACCCTGAGTAACAGAAACCCCGACATTCGGTTAGTGGGTTGCATGGCCCATGTGCGGCGCAAGTTTGCTGATGTGGTCAAGGCCACGCCAAAGGGCGAAAAGCCCACCCGTGCCCGCCAAGCGCTCAGGATGATCCAGCGTCTCTACGGCATCGAAAGGGACATTAAGGACAAGCCACCCGATGAACGCTACCGGGTGCGGCAGACGGAAAGCCGTCCCATC
>NZ_BAABFL010000234.1:0-1207 GCF_039540975.1 Kistimonas scapharcae | reverse complement strand
CTGTCCGGTATTCTCATCGAGCAGACGATAGACTTCGCCAATCTCCGGCAAGCGGTCTTCAGTCCGTTGTATGGCCTGGATACCGCGCTGACCAACCAGCTGATCTCCCAACAACTCCCAGGAGGCATCCACTGCCGGTACCACATAGGACTCAATCCGGTTGCGGGCCTCGGTACGCTCATCGGTCTGGCTGTCGGTGTTAAACAACAGCACATCGACTTTGCTATCCTGCGGCGGCTCGGTAATGATGAGATGCGCCCCAAGGTAAGGATCGGTATTGTCGGTACTGACACCGGCATAGACTTTTCTAAGTGACACATCACCAAGGGTGCGATCAATGCGGGAAATATCCCGGAACAGGTTATTGATACCCCCATCAATCACTTCATTGCCCGTGGCTCGACCGCCGCCGTCAGACTCATCGGTCAGGCGTTGGGAAGCGTAGAGTTTTACATCATCCGGAAGAATCGCCATCCATGGATCTCCGTTAATGATCAGGGTGCGACGGTTAGCAACCTGAGGGTGAGCGAGTAAAGGTAATCGTTATCGGGGTAGGCGTAGGGCAGCACTTGTTGTGCTTCAACAGCAGCACCATGACTACGATCGAAGATCACCTGAAAGCTGCGATCATCAGCAAGAGTAAGCGTCATGACTTTTCCAGCTTCCGCTTCCAGTGCTTTGAGTGATTCGATTGTGGCGCGAGTGACCCAGGCTGACTGTTCGCCCGATAACTCAATTTCACGCCCATAGCGTTTTGCCTGCTCCTGTACCAACAACGCGCCGGTCAAGGTGCGCTCGGTTTCCTGCTCTACCGGTTGCCATTGGTATTCGTTTATCCACAGCAGATCATCGGGCAACGTCACACTATCCAGCTGCATCAAACGGCCCTCATGCCGGCAAGCTCTAGCGCCTTGAGGAGTTTCAGTTCCTCACTTTCCTGAACGCCGATATCCACCCGGCCACCGGGGTATTCAAGACGAATGGTGCGATCAGGCGTGTGTTTGGTTGCTGGCGATGGCACGTGAGCAGCAGGCGCTGATGTTGGTTGGCTGGCGGGTTGCTCCGGTGGGGATGACCTTTGCTGTTCACGCTCCCTGTCACGAAGCGATTGCTGACGCTGATCCTCAGACAGCTGGCGTCGTTTTTCGTTATACACCTGCCGGTTCAACCGCAGGGATTTCTCAAGGTTAGCAATGGACTCGGCATC
>NZ_BAABFL010000233.1:0-1190 GCF_039540975.1 Kistimonas scapharcae | reverse complement strand
TCCGTTAATCCTGCTGCTGCCGGTTTCAGGGTCTGTTTCCCGTAGCGGCGGTTGATGGCGTCTACCACCTGCATCATGGCCGGTGTGTCCGGCAGCACCTGTGCGCTCCAGAGATCGGCCTGGAAACCGGCACCGTCGCAGAGATCCACCAACATAAACCCCGCCTTGCGATACCCAAACCCTTCCCGATAGATTTTCTCCAACCCCGGCCTCAGCAACTGCAACCAGCGACGTGTGTCGCAGGTGGGCTCCGGCAGACTGAGGGTCAGGTTGGCGTTGTACTGCGGCGCGTCCCGGAAGGGATCGGTGCGGATCAGAATCATCGCCTCCCGGGCAAACTTGCCCTGTGTTCGCAGCTTTTCACAGGCGCGGGAGGCGAAGCTCACCAGTGCGGCATGCAGGTCATCAAAGGTGGTGACCGCCTGTCCGAAACTGCGCGAGCAGATAATCTGGTGCTTGTTGCCGGTGGTTTCCTCTTCCCAGGGAATGCAGGACTCGCCCTGAAGCTCACAGACGGTGCGTTCCAGCACGATTGAAAACGTCTTGCGAATCCATGCTGGCTTACAGCGGCTGAGCGCTCCCGCCGTGCTGATACCCTGCTGCTCCAGCCGTTTGGCAATCCGGCTGCCGACGCCCCAGACCTCCTGCACCGGCGTGATATCCATCAATCGTTGTTGACGTACAGGATCGGTGAGATCCACCACACCGCCGGTGGCCGGGTAATGCTTGGCGGCATAGTTCGCCAGCTTGGCAAGGGTCTTGGTGGTGGAGATGCCGACACCGATGGGCAGGCCGGTCCATTGCTGCACACGGTTTTTAATATCAAAGCCTATGCCCTGAAGCTGTGCTGCCGGGAATCCCACCAGATCCACAAATGCCTCATCAATAGAGTACACCTCCACCTTCGGGCTGAACTGCTCCAGCACGGTCATGAACCGTGACGACATATCCCCGTACAGCGCATAGTTGGAACTGCGAAGGTCAATTACCCCCTGCTCCAGCCAATCCCGCACCTTGAACGCCGGTGTACCCATGGCCACGCCGAGGGCTTTCAGCTCCGGGGTTCGGGCGACAATACAGCCGTCGTTATTGCTGAGAACACCCAGCGGCCTGCCAATCAGGGTCGGATCAAAGACCCGCTCACAGGAGCAGTAGAAACTGTTGGCGTCGCAGAGGGCTATGACCGGTTT
>NZ_BAABFL010000232.1:0-1183 GCF_039540975.1 Kistimonas scapharcae | reverse complement strand
CTAAAGCGAAACTTTGTCAGTGTCGTAGCTCTGGCTTGTGCTTTTGTCTGGTTACCAATGTGAAACGTCAACAGCTCCTAGTGGACGAATCGGCGACACGAAAGGCTGCTGCGACAATATCCGGGGTCATCTGGTTGTTCACCTGGTACAGCATGGGAACGAAGATGGGGCCAAGCAGCATCCATTTGGAGGTCAGTCCCCCAACGAAAATATTGATAAAGGCCGTCGTGATGATGAAGCCGATAATCAATAACACCGGAAAGGATTGTAGTCCCAGGGAATTCAACAGGCTGGCGCCCAGCCAGGTAATCCATGTACCCATGCCCGAATAGCTGAGCAGCGAGAGAAAGTTATAACAGAAGAACGTCAGCACCAGGATATAGCCCATGGCATCCATCTGTTTGACCATGGCCTGGACGACATTGGCCACAGAATGGAACTTGCCGGAGGCGGTGCCAAATACAATACCGGTAATGGTAAAGACCAGCGTAATCAACAGAATCACATTATCCAGATAGGGGACGACGCGGTTTCCGGATGCATCGGTGTAAGGGGCAAGGGGATAAAGCGCAAGCCAGGCAATGAACGCCAGAGCGCCGAGCAACCCGAAAAATGAGGCTTTGAGACCACGTTCTTCAGCATCACTGAGGGAGAAATTATCGATTTTGAGGTCGTCAGGTAATGACCAGGGCGTATCTTTCAGCTTCGGCGTTACAAAACGTGCGGTGACGATTGCACCGGCCACGGACAGCACACCTGTAGATATCAGAATGAAATAGTAATGCATGGTGGCAGGCGTCAGCGGCTGACCATCGTGGCGTGTGAACGGGACATTCTGAGCCTGAGCGAAAATGCGGGCATTGGCACCGATAATGACATCGATGGGGGTAGCCGGAATCAGGTTGGCGCTGAAACCCGCAGACACACCGGCAAAGGCCGCCGCCATGCCGATAATCGGATTCTTGCCGAGTCCGGCATAGAGCAATCCTGCCAGAGGAATGAGTACGAGATAACCTGCATCGGTGGCAATGCTGCTCATGATGCCAAAGAAAACCAGCAGTAGCGGCAGCCATTTTTCACTGATATGCAGGCCGGATTTCTTAGGAGCTGTTGACGTTTCACATTGGTAACCAGACAAAAGCACAAGCCAGAGCTACGACACTGACAAAGTTTCGCTTTAGCT
>NZ_BAABFL010000231.1:0-1163 GCF_039540975.1 Kistimonas scapharcae | reverse complement strand
TGACACGTCTCCTAACCCAAGGAAAACCAGTGTCGTAAGTTTAGACGGGAGAATGGCTTATGTTAGGTGGTAATCAGGAAACCGAATATGACTTCCCCCATCTTGAAGAAGCCATCAAGAAAAAATCATTCACATGACAACCAAGCAAACAACAATGCAAATTTTCCTAATACCATGATTGAATGAGATAGCAATACCCTACAATATACCCCTCAATATATAGTGATTTAGAATTAAAAAAATCAAACACTATAAAAAATTGCATGGAACATTAAGCTTTATCACCTCTCTAATATGAAACACCATTTAGCCACAGGAGAGTAATCAGCATGGAAGGCATAAAGGGAAATACACCTATATTCAGGAATAGTCAGAAAGATAAGTCAGCAGCGGGCAATGGCACCAACACGGCTAATGCAATCAGCCAGCAAGAAAAAAAGACTCCTGCCAGAAAAATTGGAAACCGCCTTATTTTTAAGCTGTACGATAAAGTTGTCACCCATGGGATAAGTGCTCAAACGGCGATAAAAGATGAACTTAACATTGATCCTCAATCCCCACAGGGTTTGGCCGTACAGAATCAGCTCCAAGAGTATACCCGACAACAGCAGGGAGAAAGCCATAACCAAAAAGAATATGGGAGCAACTCCCTCCTTACTTCAGGAGCCACTGCTGCGGTCAAAGAGGCCGAAGACACATCAGTAGACGATCGAAAAAGCGCCGAAGCAGACTCCCTTTATCAATTTATAGAGCAAGACCGGGCACAAATGAGAGAGCGATTTGATTTTAAAAGGTATTTAAGGAAGCTACGCCCAGATAGCAAGAACTCAAGTATGATGTCGGCGTATATAGAAGAGATCCAATCAATGACCGATGAGGTTTACGCTAGATTTCCGAAATTCTATGATACTGCTCTAAGGGCTGCCTATATCGTAATTCAAAAAAGCATATTACTTAACGATCCTATTCTCGAAGTAAATCTTGACACGCTCAACAATCCTGAAGTCAGACGCATCATTGATGAGCTATTCACTATCAAACTTTATGATTCAGAAGAGCGTCCAGAGGACATACCTGATGATCTGCATATTCTGGTTTACTTGAACACCGATTCTGGTCTACTTGAACACCCCCGTCACCTTACGTATTGGCGAGCCTGATTT
>NZ_BAABFL010000230.1:0-1152 GCF_039540975.1 Kistimonas scapharcae | reverse complement strand
TCCGCCAGCCGTGGAAAGTTGAACATAAGCTGACCGATATCTTCCTCCTCGTTGTCTGTGCCATGATTGCTGGCGCCAGAGGCTGGGCAGAAATTGAAGATTTCGGCAAGCTTCGTGAATCCTGGCTGAAAACAATGGGTGATTTTACCTTCGGCATTCCATCGCACGATACCATTGAGCGTGTTGTCAGCATGGTTAACCCAAAACTCTTTCATAAGTACTTTTCTACGTGGATGCAGAGCTGCCACGAAGCGACAGAGGGGGCAGTGGTTGCCATTGATGGGAAGACTGTCCGAGGCTCAGGTGATAGCAAAAACGAACTGGATCCCATCCACATGGTAAGTGCGTTTTGTACGGCTAATAGCGTTGTATTGGCACAGACAAAAACAGACAGTAAAAGCAATGAAATAACCGCGATTCCGGAGCTGCTTGAACTCCTCTCCATTAAGGGATGCCTTGTCAGTATTGATGCCATGGGCTGCCAGCGTGAGATTGCCGAAAAAATCGTAGCAAAAGAGGCTGACTATCTTCTCTCTGTCAAAGGCAACCATCCAAAGCTCCACGAATCGTTTCAAACACATTTTTCAATGAACAAAATCCTGACCGGAGGCTTTGAGAACACCTATGAAACGATAGAGAAAAATCGAGGTCGCAAAGAGCATCGAATACATGTGGTGAGTGATATTTTTGATGAGTTTGTGAACTTCTCATTTGACTGGAAAAGGCTGCGAACACTGGGTGCTGTGGTTGCTTTCCGTCAGGTTGGCGATACACCACAAAATATCGAGGATGTCAGCATTCGTTACTATATCAGCTCTGCTGAGCTTACAGCGGAAAAGCTGGCAACCAGTGTTCGGAGTCATTGGGCGGTGGAGAATACCCTGCACTATGTTCTGGATGTTTCCATGAGCGAAGATG
Organism: Kistimonas scapharcae; assembly: GCF_039540975.1. Classification (NCBI taxonomy): domain Bacteria; kingdom Pseudomonadati; phylum Pseudomonadota; class Gammaproteobacteria; order Oceanospirillales; family Endozoicomonadaceae; genus Kistimonas; species Kistimonas scapharcae. The sequence continues at coordinate 234 of NZ_BAABFL010000230.1, read as the reverse complement.
CCTGCCAGATACGTCGCGGTGATGCAGCCGAAATTCTCTCCGGCTTCAGACACATTGCCCTTAACTTGCTAAAGAATGAAAAAACCTTCAAAGGTGGCATTCAGCGAAAAATGAGGTGCGCCATGATGAGTACCGACTATCTGGAGCGGGTTCTGGCCGGATCGCCATTGTCCGCCGCAGAGGTTGATGGAGCCTGAAGCTAGTGATAGCGCGGGGTTTCATGCGTTTTCCCTG
>NZ_BAABFL010000229.1:0-1096 GCF_039540975.1 Kistimonas scapharcae | reverse complement strand
TGAAAGCATGAGCGGTAGCAACATACTGCGGATTTTCAGGCTTGGTTCAAGGCTTTCAATGAAACGTCAACAGCCCCTAATCATTCAGTCCGCAAACAACTGCTCAACTGTCTTCATGGGTATGAACATCCTGGTTCGACCATTATGATCACATAACACCTCAAAACCGTACTTACGATAAAAGGCCTCCGCTGATTCTGTCAAACAATCCACCACTATGGCGTAAGCTCGCATGTGTGCATTGATCTCCCAAAAATAACGTAAGGCATGCACCAGGCAGATTTTCCCCAACCCTTGACCATGATAGGAACGATGGACAGCCAGCTGCGCCAGCAAAAAAACAGGGATGGGATACTTCGGTAAACGCTTTGCCATGCCCTGTGGCAATTTGTCTCGACTGATTGAACTCGGTGCAATACTGTAAAAAGCACAAATAGGCCATTTTTGGTTTGGTAGGGGCTGTTTTGCTGGCAACACCATTGTACGGCTGATTCCGGCCTGCATATGTTTTACTGCCTGGGTTTGCAGAAACCGGTTCAATTCCTCTTCGCCACAATCAAACGAATCACGATCATGGCGGGCTTTATCAATCTCAACAAATTCTGCTGACCAGCTCACTTGATGCCCTTCGCTTCAGTAAATGCCAATGCGTCCTTAAGAGCCTTGTTAGGTGCCTTGGCCTGCTCACAGGCTTGAGTGAAACGGTCAAAGACATCCCCTTCTACCGAAAAGCTTTCATATTTTTCAATGACTTGTGTCGCATCCTCATCCATAAGCCGGACCACATACTCCGTCAAACTCCGCAACCCTAACAGGGCCGAAGCCTTTTCTGCCTTGGCCTTAATCGCTTCATCCAGCCTTAAATCCAATCTTGTCGTTGCCATAACCGCCCCCTTTTGTACAGATATTTTCCGTATAGAGCAGTTTAGACCGGAAAAGTTCCTGAGGCAAACTGTACGGATAAATGGCGGAATATTTAGCCTGAAAATGCCGGTAATCGTATTTACCGGCACTGATGCATATTCTGGTTTACTTGAACACCGATTCTGGTCTACTTGAACACCCCCGTCACCTTACGTATTGGCGAGCCTGATTT
>NZ_BAABFL010000228.1:0-1081 GCF_039540975.1 Kistimonas scapharcae | reverse complement strand
CGGGTCATTGATTACTCACTGACCACCCCCTGTTTAAGTTGGAAATTTCAGAAGAGGCGACAACTATGCTGGCACAGGGGGGATCACCGTTGACCCAATACGGAATGCACCCAGATCATCCCCTTTTTCATACGTATGCTCGTTATTAAAGTTATCGAAGTACTTTGCATGAACATCCGCACGATTCCCGCCTTGTCGATGAGGCTCGATAACGCCCTTTTCCCAAACCGTCTGAATACTGGACACATTGATAGCCCCCACCATGACCATCGCCATACGACCTTGTGGCGTGTCGAAGATACAAACCAGCCGTTCATTTTTAGCAAAAAGGCCATCAATATTTCTCGCTGTTTTGGGACTGACCGAATACAGCTCACCCGGTACATGGATCGTTTTGAGCAACTTACCGTGCATAGGCATATGAAAATGATGATAATCGCCCGGCGATAAATAGATATTGGCAAAGCTACCATCCTTGAACATCTCCGCCAGAGACTCATCTCCACCTAACAAGTCTTCTACGCTATATGAATGGCCTTTGGCCTGAATGATTTCACCGTCGTTAATTTTCCCCGCCTGACTGACGGTGCCATCAACCGGTGACGCGACCTTCCCCTGTGGAGCAATAACCCTGGCGTCTTTTTCCAGGTGACGAGTGAAGAAATCGTTAAAACTTTCATAGTCCTCCGGACGCTGCTTGACAGCTTCCTGAAGATTAATCTTGTGCATCCAGACAAAGAAACGAATCAGTCCGTTTTTGATGGGTTTTACCCGGCAATCAGCAATTTTACCAAATAATGTGGAACAGGCTTTGTGTGGCAAACGCATCTGCAATTTAATAGTGAGTTTTTCAGTTGCATTAGCCATAGCTTTCCGGGTGATTCTTCCACGCCACTTCCTGCGCTTTGCTATCGTCTTTTTTACACCATGCAAAGAAGCAGCGTCTGTTTTACGCAGCTTTGCAGAGCTTGATGCTGTTTTAGAAGGCTGACAATTCCCTTCCTGATTACCACTGTGGCTCAGCCAGCTTGAGAAGCCTTGCTGGCATGGGGCAGGTTCGCGCAGCCATGTAACCCAGCCT
>NZ_BAABFL010000227.1:0-1078 GCF_039540975.1 Kistimonas scapharcae | reverse complement strand
GTTTTGTGCAAAAACTGTACTCTGTTGCCAAAAGTACGGCCAGCTTGCTCACATTCCCAAGGTTAAGCGGGATTTAAGGGATTATGCACTCTCACTCCTGCAGCCCATTATCAGTGATATTCTTCTGAGCCTGAAAAAACAGAATATTTCGGTGCGGACTGTTCATTCTGAGAGTGGGCCGGGCCAGCTGGAAATGGCACTGGATTATGGCGATACCCTGAAAACGGCTGATGATCAGCTGTTTTTTCGGAAAACCGTGCATGCCATTGCCCGGCGCCATGGTTATGTGGCCTCGTTTCTTCCCAAACTTCTGGCGGATCAGTGTGGTTCCGGGATGCATCTCCATTTCAGCCTGTGGAAAGACGGCTGTAACATAACTGGCGAAGATGGAAAACATGCGCTTTCTCCACAGGCTGAACACTTTGTTGCCGGTATCCTGCACCACTTGCCATCATTGACAGCATTAACAACGCCCAGCTGTAACTCGTTTCGCCGCATAGTGCCCCATTGCTGGAGTGGCGCTTACACGGCCTGGGGGTGGGATAACCGTGAAGCTGCGATACGCATTCCCAGCCAGCCCGGGCAGGTGTCGCCTTCCCACGTTGAGCTGAAAACGATCGATGCCAGTGCCAATCCGTATATTGTGCTGGGTGGTGTGATCGCTGCCGGACTGGATGGTTTGCGTAATGGGCTGACATTAAAACGTGAGTGTTTCACCGATCCGGAAAGTTTATCTGATGATGAAAAAAAGCAGGCTGGCATCACGGCTTTACCCAATGATCTCGAAACGGCTTTGTCGCTATTTCAGCAAAATCGAGTATTGATTGATGCCATGGGTGAAGCGTTTGCGAAGTCTTATCAGGGGGTTAAACGTTATGAAAATGCTATTTTCGTTAATAAGTCTTTGAATGAAGAAGTTGAAATGCTTTTGTGTCGTTATTGAATTTTTATGTTTACCACTGTCGCTAATGTGTTTTTAGCGTTTCGAACAATTCGGTCATGTTTCAAACCGGTTGATACCACATTCTGGAGATGAATTCTCCGATGACTTTGTCGTGTAGCTCCTCTGAGCGGGAAA
>NZ_BAABFL010000226.1:0-1073 GCF_039540975.1 Kistimonas scapharcae | reverse complement strand
CAGAATCAGTGTTCAAGACTTACCAGAATGGGTGTTCAAGAGTTACCAGAATCGGTGTTCAAGTTGTGCCAGAATACGCACCCGTCAAGAGTTTCAGAGTATTAGCCTCTACAGTGGCTGATGAATGGTGGTAATCAGGAATCAAATAGTCATTTCAATTCTTCTAAAAACAGCTAGTTGGAGTTGTTACCATTTCCCAGCTTAATAGGCTATCTGTCAAAAACACTTATATCGCAAAAAGCGTGTGAACCGTCATGTAGACGGCTGAGAAGTTGCAGGGTGAATTTTTTCTTGCGCTTGGATTGTGAACCGTCATGTAAACGGCTGAGAAGAATCTAAGAAACGACCTCCCCCATCGATTCTACCCTGCAAGGCAGAGTGAATGAGTGCCATGGAGTAGCCAAACAAACCAAGTCCGTAGTTTAATGCCACGAAACAGACCAATTTCAGCAAGCAAATCCCGAGTGGTAAACAATTCAAAATAACGCTCTATCTAATTGTTTTACAATTAGTTTTTCACTTACCAACTTATTGCACGACTTTCTGATAAACCTGAAGATTTATTTACCAACTTAATTATACTGACAAAATTCAAACATATGTTTTAATTTCATATTTTTCAGTAGGTTACAGACAGTCTTATTTACCGACACAATTGCCTATGTCACACCACGTGAGACAGAGGCAATTAAGTCGGTAAATAGTGCATTAAGTCGGTAAACCGGTGCAATTAGTCAGTAAATCAGAGCATTAAGTTGGTAAACAACGCCAATTAATTGACTACACTGCCTGTCAAGTTATCAACAGGTAGTGTAGTTTTTATGCCTAGGAAAGATATAAAGCATTCGCCTTATTCCAGAAGCGAGAAGCAACTTACAAGCTGGCTTAAAGAGCAAAAACGTGGCACAGGGCAAGGTCTGGAATACATTCCCGGCCTTTACACCAATGAAATCGAATCCGCTAAGAAGAATAATTTCAAGGAGCGAGTTTCAGGTAAGTACTCAAAAACTCCTGTGCAGACCACATGGCAGCCAGCATGAGGCGTATTCGATAATATTTGCCAGTCTCGGAAT
>NZ_BAABFL010000225.1:0-1054 GCF_039540975.1 Kistimonas scapharcae | reverse complement strand
GTAACCGTTGAGTCCAGCAACGTCCAATGATCCACCACGATATTGGTGTAGTTGGCATAGGTGCCGTCCTGTTTGCGTCTCGCCTGGTATTTCACCATCCCGGTTACAAACATCTTCGCCCCCTTGTCAATCATCCGTGCGGCATGCTCAGCGATCGGTCCCCTGAACACGAGGTTGTGCCATTGGGTTTTCTGTTTTTTCTCCCCGGTCTGTTTGTCTTTGTAGTACTCATTGGTGGCCAGAGAGCAAATGGCGATGGGATCACCATTCTGGAAATACCGGAGCTCCGCCTCTTTGCCGGCGACACCCAGCAGCGCTACGTGATTAAAACTTCGCATTGTTATGATCCTCCTGGTGGTTGTTTAGCATGTCAGTGATGTTTTTGAGGGCATCCCTGCCCGTTTGCATCCGCCGTGTTTTTTCCTGCTCGCTGACACTACTGCGCGTCTGTCGCTGGTACGCCTTGTGAGCAGGGATGTAACGCTCGACGGCCAGTTGCATAAACTCACCCAGCGATGGTGGCCTGGGGTGGTTCATGATGCAGGCATCCAGAACCCTGCCCAGCTGGTGCGTGGTGAGTTGCCATTTCACCAGGGCATCCAGCCATTGCTGCTTGGCAATCCTGAGAGTGGATTCGCTTCGGAACTGGTAATCCCATTTGCTGCCATAGATCGCGGTCATTCTGCCGAACAGGCGATCCATGACCTTGTTCCGATAGTCAGCCGGTGTATCACCCAGAGCCATGGTTGTCAGGTCAGAAGGGTCGGTCTTCTCCCAGACAATCGGCGATGTTGTTGGCTGCGATCTCTCCCGGTGTGAGTTGCCCATTGCGCTTCCTCCGCTCGTTTTCCCATTTGTTCTGATTTCTCATGCCGGTTCGCCAGGCGGCTTCCCAGTTCTGGTATGCATTGCCATTGGCAATCATGGCGTCGACCCAGGCCTCCGTTGCCTGACGGATCGGGAGAACAAACCCCGGTTGGCGGTGGTACCACGCATCCATGTCGCCCGAGACGATGAACTCACGGGGAAAACCGGTCTTCCTGGATTTTTTTTG
>NZ_BAABFL010000224.1:0-1046 GCF_039540975.1 Kistimonas scapharcae | reverse complement strand
GGCTGGGTTACATGGCTGCGCGAACCTGCCCCATGCCAGCAAGGCTTCTCAAGCTGGCTGAGCCACAGTGGTAATCAGGTAAAGTATTGAACCTGTCTCTGGAAGAAGTCCCTTCGATTACAGTACTCAGTCAGCGTATTGATTTCATAGGCGAAACGATTCCTGATGATGACATGGCATGCAGACTCCTAATGGCCTATATTGCAACCCGTCTGGATATTGAAATATCAGCTTATTATCTCTCTTCAAATGTGGTTCATGAACTGGAAAGGCAACCAGACAGACCACAACCTGAGCAACGCCCCCCCTTGGTCAACTACTTTACGCGTCCTCTTGCTCATACTGTTAGTGAACGCATTAGAGCCTTACGTGAGTATTTCCATCTGACAATACCAGGCATTCTAGCTGACCTTAATACTGATGAAACCGATATGCCCGTCGCCCTGACCGGTAGTATGGCATTCCAGCACTATATACTCTCAATATGGGATGACGAATCGGACTCAACCTTACAACACCTCTATGAACAGGCTGGACCGCGCTTACCGGAAGGCATCAACCAGCATCACATGCAAGCATGCATGACACCACGTGATACCGACCTCACCGTTCTCAATCACAGTCAGTTTAATAGCATTGTGCAGTGGCTCAAAAAATCACTGGAAAAGGCACGTATGGATCACTGGGAGCTGGCAAACGAAATGGGCTCTGTCATCATCAGAGGGCATGAAGAAGCAATTTACCTTGGTAAAGTAATTACAACAGACCGCCTGACTGTAATGGGTACCGGAGCATTTCCTGAAAACATTCATTATGTTATCGACGTAACAATGGGCTCTTACCCGGATCAGCCCTCACCGGATCATTACACGACCGTAGCCTCTGGAGGCAGCCATATTCATATACGCCGCATGGATGACATTATTCTGGATGAATTAAACTGCATACAAACACAGTTTGCAGGTTGCATATTCTGGTTTACTTGAACACCGATTCTGGTCTACTTGAACACCCCCGTCACCTTACGTATTGGCGAGCCTGATTTT
>NZ_BAABFL010000223.1:0-1034 GCF_039540975.1 Kistimonas scapharcae | reverse complement strand
TGCCTGAAGAGCACAGGGGACGCTCTCTTCATTCAATTTAGCCTTACTTCTTCAGATCGTTAAGCGGGAGTTAAGGTTTATACCAGTCATTTGCGCAACAGCCACTTTGGTGATCGGGCCGAAGACGTCGGAGTAGGAGGGGATGAGTCAGCGGCCAGTGGTGCAGCGGCTGGTCTTGAAACGTTGGCCGGTGCTGAGAGAGGCAATATTGTTGAAAGGGCAATGCGTGAGACTTTTCAGCCCCAAGCAGGCTTGACAGATAGTGGGGAAGCCTTGGGTGGTGTGTCTGTAGAATCAGGTGCTGCTGTCAGTACTGATGAGGTGGTAGTGCCTCCGGTTGCCGTTGAGCAACGAGCCGATTCAGATAAAGAGGCCGCTAAGTACAAGAGACCGTTTGAATGTCCATATTGTGAAAAGAGTTTTCATGGCTATGATCAGATGGTAGAGCATGAGGAACGTTTCCATGTTAACCCGAAGCATCATCACTGTGATCGGTGTGACAAGGCCTTTACTACGAAAGGGCACCTTAACGTGCACAAGCGCATTCACACTGGGGAAAAGCCCTATCTGTGCGACCAGTGTGGCAAAGCCTTTGCTGTCAAAAAAAGTCTTAGGGTGCACCAGCGCGTCCATACTGGGGAAAAACCTTATAAGTGTGCCTGGTGTGACAAAGTTTTTTCCCAAAACGGCCACCTTGTACAACACCAGCGCATTCACACAGGGGAAAAGCCCTATCAGTGCGATGAGTGTAACAAAGCCTTTGCCCAAAAGGGCGATCTTAGAAAACACCAGCTTACCCATAGCAGGGAAAAACTCCATCAGTGTGATCGGTGTGACAAAGCCTTTGCACACAAGAGTAACCTTAGGGTGCACCAGCGCATACACACCGGCGAAAAGCCCTATCAGTGCGAGCAGTGTGACAAAGCCTTTGCAAGCATGAGTAGCCTTAGGAGGTGCATATTCTGGTTTACTTGAACACCGATTCTGGTCTACTTGAACACCCCCGTCACCTTACGTATTGGCGAGCCTGATTT
>NZ_BAABFL010000222.1:0-1014 GCF_039540975.1 Kistimonas scapharcae | reverse complement strand
GCCAGCAGAGGGGTTGAAAAGGTGGTCAGGACGGTGCGAAATGGTTAGCCGGGGACCCTGTGAACAGCTCTGGAATGCGGGGCGGCACACTCGCGGGGTTTCGCCAGCGACAGGGGTAAAATCGGGGTTGATAAAGTGGTTGACAAAATTAGTGCTGAACTCCCATGAAGACTGTTGCCAGAGCGGTTGGAAAGATGCTGGATTTGTCAGGAATGATAAAAAAAGTGTCAACCTGGTTGACAAATTGCGGTTGGCCACTATCCGGTTAGCAATACTGACCACAGTGTTATTCACCACGGCAAAACCGTCGTGTTTTACTTGATATTCAGGCATCTGACCATATACACCGTAACCTATACCTATACGGTTGATGGTTATGATGAAAGAATAACCCAACCGGCCTATCGGCAAATGGATGCCATTCAACCAGAGCTGGTGTTGTAGCAATCATAATCATTCATGCCATGGATTCGATAACGACCTCTACAGTAACTTCGTCAATATCTGGCACAACGACAGATTCTGGCCTTATTGATGTTATAAGTACTTCTCTAAGTACAGTATATGCAGTTGAGCCAACCTCCCATATACCACAATCAATAGCAAGCAGTAGTACAGCTGGTTTCGAACAACAAGGTATTCAAGGCTTGACGGGTAATATAGAGGATCACCGTGAGCAAGAACTGCTAGATGAACTAAATGATATCTTTCCGGATTTTGGAGAAGATTTTGACGATATCGTTGATGATTTAGGTCTGCCATTAGATGAGATCATCAAAATAATGTGTGAAATGAAACAGTGCCCTGATTGTCCTAAATCATACAAATTGCCTCTGGCATTGGAACAGCACTGTATTACTCAACACAAAAAAAAAGGCGCTTTCAAGTGCACCGAGAGAGACTGCCCCGAGAGCTTTGCCGCCGAGTCATGGCTGAAACGACACCTGGTTAGCAAACACAAAAAAGAGGGCGCTTTCAAGTGCACCGAGAGAGACTGCCCCGAGAGCTTTGCCG
>NZ_BAABFL010000221.1:0-1005 GCF_039540975.1 Kistimonas scapharcae | reverse complement strand
TTCCTGAAGCATCTGCATGAACAGATCGCGGCCACCAAGCTGCCAGCGAATGCGACCATGGCGACCAAGATCAAATTGTATGGTGGAGAAGTGGCGGTTCAGTCCGTCCCGCTGCTGATGGCAGGTGTCATGCTGTTCGGTCTGGCGGCGCTGGGATGGGAAGCACGGGAAGCGTTGCAGTATCGCCTGTTCGGTGCGACACCGAGAACAGATGACATGGCGTGGGGTGACTATGCCATGGAGCTGACATCACGGGCGGGGATTTACGGGCCTTATGAACTGGCGATGAATATGATCGGCGGGTATGGCGACATGGAAGACCGGACGGCGATGCTCATGGGTCCCACCGCTGACTGGGTGAACACCATGCTCACGGCGGATACCCTGGCTGCAAGGGTGTATCGCTCAACACCTGTCCTGAATCAGTTGCCGGGACTCAAGCAGCTTTTGAATGACACTATGGAATGACATAAAATATTAGCATGGCTATTTAGGAGGCAGGGATGCCGGTCGAGCAGCATTACACCATCACACGGGGCGATACGCTGGCAATCCCGCTGGCGTTTTCAGACCCCGCCGACAATACCCCGCTGGACATGGCGGGGTACACCATCCGTTTCACCTGCAAGACATCCAAGTTCGAGGACGACAGCCAAGCGGTCATTACCAAGGATATTGTGTTGCCTGCCGGTGACACCTTCACGCTGGTTGTGGAACCAGTGGACACCAATACACTGAACGCGCCGCAGTCCTACGACTACGACATCCAGCTTGAGACACCGACGGGTGAGGTCTTCACCGCCATTGAAGGGAAGTTGAAGCTGGAGATGGGGGCGACATGGCGATAAAGGTAACGGTCGGTGCGGTCAATGCGCCGGTTAATATCGCACTGGATGGGCTGGCTCGTAAGGAAGCGATTCTTGCGGATATTCAGGCGCGGCAGACGGATGTTGCTGCTAAACAGGCAGATGTTGCCACTAAACACAGTGAGGTTGAAGCTGATCG
>NZ_BAABFL010000220.1:0-995 GCF_039540975.1 Kistimonas scapharcae | reverse complement strand
TGGATGTGGCCGAGAAGATGGTCAAAGGTGCTACCGAGAACATCATCAACGGCGCGGGTGTCTACGAGCTGGCGATCCAGATGCAGGACACCACCTTCGGCCCCGGCTTTGTCAATCGACGCAGCCGTGAGTTTTTTGCCAACGATAAGATGGTTGAGGAACTGACTGAAGCAGGTTTCATGGAAACTGATGTCAGCAAAATGATGTTCAACTACATCGCCTCATCCAGCAAACGGGCGGAGTTTGAACGGACATTCGGCGGGTACCAGACACTGGAGAACGCCCGTGATCTGGTGAATCTTGAACAGGCCATTGAACATGAGATGGCAAGGATCGACAAGCGTCGTCAGCAGGGGCTGGATTACTCCAACGCCACGTTGAACCAGCTCAAGAACGAGTTCAAGCGGATCAACGACCTCACCTACAAGATGTTCGCCCGTAATATCGTGGGGATCGACGAGCGTCTTTTGCCCGGACTGGTTCGCAAGTGGCGGGAGTCGGTGAATGATTCGGTGTCTCAGGCCCAGCGCAACGAAGCGAAGCAGGCATACAACGCCGAGGTGGATACGCTGGACATGGCGACCAAGACAGCCTGGTTCGAGGCAACCGATTACCTGAAGGAGTACCAGCAGACGCCTGTCGTGGGTATGTTCCAGAAGCTGAAGGAGTACCAGTACATCCGGGTCCGCAAGGACAGGGTGGAGTTCTACACGCCTTATGGTGGGCTGACGGATTTGCTGGAAGCACTGGGCGAGCAGGGCAGCTATGCGCCGGAACGGGCGAAGACCATCGTTCGTGGTTATCTCGGCCAGCTCGGTACCCAGATGCCACCTGACGTTCACTCGGCCATGTCCAACATGATGGCCTACCAGTCGGTGTTGATACTGGCGTTCTCCACCCTGTCGTCACTGCCGGATATTGCCGGTGGTGTGTTGCGTAACCGTGACGCCAAGGGCATGTGGAAGGCAGCAAACGACATGCGACAGGCGATGATG
>NZ_BAABFL010000219.1:0-995 GCF_039540975.1 Kistimonas scapharcae | reverse complement strand
GCGTTGACATCGGCCTGGGCAAAGGACGACAACGGATCGAAGACCACCAGCTTGAGATTCTCAAGCGCCATCAACTGCTGCCGGAGTTTTTCGTATTCAGGCGTCAGTACAGCCCCGTCCTGGTGCTCCCGGACAATGGCCATGGGTCCACCGGCATCTGGCAAGGGCACCACAATCAGACGATTGCCTGCCGTCGCACGGCGGTTGTCCGGATCCAGACGTTCCAGCCGACGATGCAGTTCGGCATAATCATCTTCCGCTGACAGGATGACCGCCGTCCCCTGTTCCAGCACCTTGCCGCCAAAGACCTCTGCCGGTGACTCAGGATTACCGCAGGCCACTTCCAATGCCAGTTTCAGGGTCAGCATACCCTTGCCGGTATCTCCCATGGCCGCCAGGATGGCTACCACACCCAGCGGAAAGCTGTCTTCTATCAGGAAACGTAGCTCCGGCGCCTTGCCGAGGTAGCGTTCAGCCGTCCAGTGGGTGATCACAAGTCCAGCCGACTTGACAATGTCTTTCCCCACCTGAGACAAAAACTGCGGGATATTCTCCTTACCCTCCACCGCCTCGGCAGCGTCCCATTTGGGTGGCTTTTCACGAGGTACGCTAACAATGGCTACCGCCCGGGCACCGGCTTGAACCACTGCATGCGCAGCATTACGGGCATAGTCACGGCCGGGTTGATCATTATCAGGCCAGATCAGCACCCGCTTGTCTTTCAGTGGGGACCAATCCGTCTTGTTGACTGGCGCCCTGGCCCCGTTCATGGCAGTGGTTGCGCAATAGCCCACCTCAATGAGCGCCTGGGCACACTTTTCCCCCTCCACCAGCAACACATCCTGGCTTTTACGGATACCGGGCTGGTTATACAGAGGCCGTGGATCCGGTGCTTTATGCCTGCGAGCTTTCACATCCCAGGGGCGAAACTCCTTGCCTGAGGGCGGATCGTAACGGGACACGGTGGCAATAAGACGCCCCTCGCCATCGTGGTA
>NZ_BAABFL010000218.1:0-983 GCF_039540975.1 Kistimonas scapharcae | reverse complement strand
TTTTGCCTGAAGAGCACAGGGGACGCTCTCTTCATTCAATTTAGCCTTACTTCTTCAGATCGTTAAGCGGGAGTTAAGGAATTATACCCTGCTCTGTGATTGTGTAGCATTTGATATTTTCCTTATGCCTCGTACACAGCTTCAAGATCACCAATGGGAACGTATTAAGGACTTGCTTCCAGGTAAGCGTTCAGACTGTGGCGTTACCGCCAAATGCAACAGAGTTTTTCTTGAAGCTGTGTTATTGATCGCTCGTACCGGTGCCCCTTGGCGCGATCTGCCACAAGAATTCGGTAAATGGCATAGTGTTTATGTTCGTTATGACCGCTGGTGTCAAAAGGGCATATGGGTTGACGTGTTTGAAGAACTTTCCAGAGACAGAGACTTCGAATACATCATGGTCGATGGAAGTATTGCCCGAGTACACCAGCATGGTGCTCCAAAAAAACAGCTCAGGATGAGCAAGCTGTCGGTAAGTCCAGAGGCGGTCTGACCACGAAAATCCATGCAGCCGTTGACGCTTTGGGCAACCCTGTTCGCTTTATCATAACGGCCGGGCAGACGTCTGAGTTCTGTCAGGCCCTGGCTTTGATAGAAGGCTTTTCTACTGATTACGTTCTCGCAGACAAGGGCTATGAATCCAATGTTTTCATCACAGCGATTGAGAGAAATGGGGCAGCGCCAGTTATTCCGCCACGTCGGAGCAGGCTCGTTCAACGAGCGTATGACAAGGCGCTTTACAAAGAGCGAAATCTCGTAGAGCGACTGTTTCAAAAACTGAAGCAGTTTCGCCGTATAGCCACTCGCTACGAGAAGTTAGGGCGAAACTACTTTGGAATGCTTCATTTAGCAGCCAGCATGATATGGCTAACTTAATTGTGAACACTCCCTAGAAACTTGCAGGCGGTGTTTGTCAACATAGTTGTCGCCCCAACTCAAGCCGCTTTCTTAAGTTGATCAGCTGAAGATCTGTCGGGATTAAG
>NZ_BAABFL010000217.1:0-973 GCF_039540975.1 Kistimonas scapharcae | reverse complement strand
TGATGGGCCTCGACATGAATGTTCTGGTGGTGGATACCGACTGGTATGCCGAGAATCAGGGTCTGCTGCCGAACCATGCTGCTTTCGACACGTCCAAGATGGGCAACCATATCCCCATGGGCGACTTCAGTCTGATCGTGTTGAACAAACTGTCGAAAGACACCAAGAAGAACCGTGGTCTGAGGATGTATGTGCTGGCACACGAGCTGGGTCATGCGATCGAAGGCAAGGTGTTTGCTGGCCTCAATGACTTCCAGAGAAAGTACCTGAACAAAGCCTACAAGCAGTATCAGGACGACGGTGGTCGTTTGACCAAAGACGAATGGATGGCGGACAAGGTGGGTACCTACCTGTTGGATAATTCCAGCAAGTCGCGGAACTTTGTCGAACTGACATTCAAGAATATCGCCAAGAAACTCCGCGAGTATTACCGCGCCGCTGCCCAGTATCTGAAAAAAGCCTTTGGTGAACGGTTTACACCGGATACCACAGTCAACGAGGTCATGGACGCTCTGATCCGCGACAAGGTACTGGCCGGAAAGTGGGAGCCAGGAACCGGCAAGCCGAAGGCGATGGACGCTGAGGCCAGACGACCCATGATGGCACCGATGTTCAAGCTCAGGGCGCTGTCTGCCGCCATGCAGAAAGGCAAAGAGTTTGGCAGTTTGATGTACCGCATCGGCACCTTCCTCTATACCGGCGACCGCCAGCTCCGTGATCTGGGGCCTGCCGGTGAGAAGATCGCCCGGATGTTCCACCTGAATCCGGGTGAGGGATTTACGTTCAACAACGTGATGCGGGGCGTCACGCTCAAGACCAGTTTCTTCCAGCGAGTGATGAGTGAGCGGGGCCGGTACTGGACCGAGTACATGAACATGGACGCTGGCGGCAAGAAGATCGGTGATTATTACGCGAAGCCTGCCGGACTCAAGGGCAAGCTGTCACCCTTCCATCAGGTCAAGAAGGAATACCA
>NZ_BAABFL010000216.1:0-973 GCF_039540975.1 Kistimonas scapharcae | reverse complement strand
GGTCATTGATTACTCACTGACCACCCCCTGTTTAAGTTGGAAATTTCAGAAGAGGCGACAACTATGCTGGCACAGGGGGAGACCATGAATCGCCAAGTTCATCTTGGCCAGTTTGGCGTTATTGGCTTTCAGCTCAGTACCGTAAACCGAAACAGTTTTGTTGATGCTATTACCGACCAGTTTCTCCTGATGGTCTTCCAGAAAGTGGCTGGTCTGAACGAACATACCACCGGAACCACAGGCCGGGTCATGTACAATGCCTTTGCCGGGTTCAATCAGGTTCACAATCAGTTCAACCAGAGAGGGCGGGGTAAAGAACTCGCCCCCTTCCTGGGCACCGGCACCAGTCATGGAAAACTTCATCAGGAAGAATTCGTAGATGCGGCCAAAGACGTCACCTGGCAGAGTTTTCACCTCATCCTTGTTAAAGACACGAATCAGCCCGGTGAGCAGTTTCGGGTCCATCTCCTGATAGTTGCGAGGTAAAACTCCTGCTAATTCCGGGTATTCGTCTTCGATCAGCTTCATGGCCTGGTTGACCGATCCGCAGATATCCTCACCTTCCGGCAAGTTGGCCAGATAATCATACTGTGCCTTTTCTGGCAGCATCATGGCGCCAGAGCCTTGGAAGTCTTCTTTCCGCAACGCTCGCTTTTCACCCCCCCTTGGGTTATCCGGAATGGACGCTTCCACAATTTTCTTTGCCTGCTCATAGCGGTTCTGAGCGTAACGCAGCAGGATCAAACCCAACACCGGGTCCTTGTACTCTGCGGCCGTCAGCTTGGAGTTAGCCCGAAGTTCATTGGCACTGGCCCAAAGCTGAGTTTCAAGCTGATTGATCTGTTGTTGGTTCATGTAAATTCTCAATGGTTTACTGTGCAGCGGACAGATGTCAGCACCGATTTAAAATGTCCACTTTCCACCGATTGGATTTGACCTCCCGATTAACCCTTTCATGGCCGATATTTCTCCT